>JAKDUN010000229.1 GCA_030457675.1 Brachybacterium sp.
GGTGGGGCCCCCCGCCCGCCCCCCGCCCCCGCCCCGGGGGGCGCCCCCCCCGCCCCGCCGCTCCGGGGCCCCCCCCGGGGGGGGGGGGGGGCCCCACGTCCGTCACGCAGCGATCACTTCTTGTTACGACGCTGGTGGCGGGTCTTGCGAAGCAGCTTGCGGTGCTTCTTCTTGGACATGCGCTTGCGTCGCTTCTTGACGACAGAACCCATAGGTGCCTCTGTTCTGCAGGCTCACGCCTGCGGGATGGTGCAGCGGATCAAGTATGCGCGGCCCGCGGAGACTGCACGATACTCGTGCGGGCCCGACGCCACGGTCGACCAGCCATTCTACACTGCCATGGCGAACGTTCAGCCGTGCGCGAGTGCGAGATCCCTCGCAGCATCCCGGGCGAGGGCGAGCTCCTCGGAGACGGGGGTGACCACGTGATCATCCGCCACCGCGCGCACCCGAGCGGTGAGCACCCGACGGGCGCGACGGCGGTGCCATCCCCCGACCAGGGCGGCGATCACCCCTCCGGCCAGGCCGATCAACAGCCCCGCGGCGATCCCCAGCACCACCAGCACCGTGGGCAGCGGGATCGGGATCCACAGCTCCTGAACCATCGGCATCGGCGGTGGTGGAATGCCGAGGAAGGCGAGCAGTGCGTTCAGCGCCAACCAGCCCAGTCCCACCACCCAGGTGAGCAGGGCGAGCCACTGCAGCACGTCAAGCACCGGCCACCACCACGAGATCGTGGTGGCGCGCAGCTCGGCCCCGGCGACCGCTTGGTCCAGCGCATCCGGCAGCTGGTCCTCCTCGCAGCGGGCGGCATCGCGCACAGCGGCCCGCCACGGATCGCTGCCGCCCTCGGACGCGGTGTCGGCGAAGCGCCGCACCCCGCCCGAGGCGCGGGCACGGGCAGCGGCGTCGGGCTCCGGCAGCGAGGTGCGCTGAAGCCCCTCCGCGTCCCGACCCTGGCCGATGCCGAGCCTGCTCAGCGGATCCGGGCGGAACCGGCGAGCCCACCGCAGCGGCGGCCAGCCCACCCGACCGGCGGAGCGGAAGCGGTAGGAGGCGCCGACGGCGCGGGCCACCGGCTCGATGCGGGCGGCGGTGGCGAGATCCTCGACCAGGGCGTCGACGTCGGCCGGCGCGGGCTGCTCGGCCATGCCGGTCGGATCCGCCGCTTCCTGCAGCGACTCGGCGGCCCCGCGCACATCGGCGCGGTGGCGAGAGGCGATGGCCTCGCGGCTGCGGGCGATCTGGACGAGGTGCTCGCGCAGCTCCTCGACCCCTGCGCCGGTGCTGGCGGAGGTGGCGAGCACGGGGGCCCGGTCGAGACCGTCGGCGCGGGCGAGGGCGGCGAGGGAGTCGAGCACCGGATCCCGCTCGTCCTCGCGGATCCGATCGATCTGGTTCAGGACCAGCACGGTCACCGCATCGTGCCCGGCGAAGGGGCGCACGAACTCCTGATGGATCACGGCGTCGGCGTACTTCTGCGGATCGGTGACCCACACGATCACGTCGACCAGGCCCGTCATCCGTTCGGCGACGGTGCGGTGGGCGCTCTCGACCGAGTCGAGGTCCGGCAGGTCCAGCAGCACGATGCCCGGGGTGCCGGGACCGCCCTGTGTCGCCTCCCGGCGCGCGCGGCGGCCGCGGGGCGGCCTGCGGGCGGCCTCGGCGAGCGCTGTGTCGGTGCCCTCGAGGTGGTGGCGCTCCTCGACCTCGAGCCAGTCCAGCAGGGCATCGCTGCCGCGCTCCCCGAGCACTGCGGCCACCGGCGAGGACGTGGTGGGCCGGCGCACCGTCGCCTGCGTGATCTCGGCCCCGACCAGCGCATTGACCAGCGAGGACTTACCGGACCCGGTGGCGCCGAACAGCCCGATCACGGTGTGCTCGGCGGAGAGGGCGCGGCGGGTGTCGATACGGTCCAGCAGGTCCCGGGACTCCTCGATGGCGCCGCTCGGCGCCACCCCCTCGAGCAGGGTGGTGGCGTGCTCGAGCGCCTCGATCCGTTCGGCCAGCGGGGCCGGCTCCTTCGTGGAGCGGCTCAGCAGCTCTCTCATGCGTCCTCCCTGATGTCGCGGGCGAGCTGGGCGAGGGCCTCGGCGTCCGCGTGCAGCTGCGCGGCGGAGCCCTCCTCGCCGAGGGCGTCCAGCCGCTCGAGGAAGAGGTCGGAGCGTCCGGCGACCAGGGCGTCGAGCCGATCGGTGAGGCGCTGGCGGGCGACCGCCGCCATGCGCCGCACCGCCTCGTCGCCGAAGATCGTCTCCAGCAGCTTCTGGCCGACGACGGCGGTCGCGGCCCCGGCACCGACCTCGAGGCCGGTGGGGACGAAGGCGGTGGAGGCGAACACCACCACCATCAGTGCGACGCCGACCGCGTTGACGCCCAGCGAGAGCAGGCGCGCCTTGCTGCGGCGATCGGCGCCCTCGGCGCGGACCAGTTCGAGCACGTCCCCCTGCCAGGCTCGGATCGCGGCGCTGACCTCTTCGGCGTACCCGTCGGGGAGGCGGGAGAGGTCGTGCCCCTCGGTGAGGTGCCGTCCCGCGGGGGTGGCGCGCCAGGCGGCATCGGCCCGTTCGGCGCCGCGGGCCGTCTCCTCGATGACCACGTGCACCAAGCCCGTGCCCAGTGCCTGCTCAGCGGCGATCGCCGGGGCGGGCTTGCCGCTGACCAGCTGGCCGATGCTGTCCCGGGCCCGGGTCACCAGGGACTCGACCCCGCGGAAGAACTCCCCGGTGCCCACCACGTCCTGCCAGCGGGCGAGCACCTCGCCGCGCAGCAGCGAGCCGTCCCCGAGGGCGTCGTCGATCCGTTCACGGGCCCCGGAGAAGGCGCCGACCGCCTGTTCGCGCAGGCGCTGCCGTTCGGCGTCCTGCACGGCGGCGTGCTCGGCGATCCGGGTCGCGGAGCCGGCCAGGCCGTCGATCGCTCCGGCCAGGGTGCGGCGCGCGATCCGTCCGCGGCCCTCGCCGTCGGCCGCGAGGCGGGCGAAGTGCTCGTGCAGCTCGGTGATCACTGCGGGCGGCAGCATCCCCTCGGTGTCGATCTCCGTCTCGGGGACCAGGAACAATCGATCCACCTCGACGCCCTGTCGTTCGAGCATGCCGCGCAGGTCCTCGGCGAGCTCCTCGGCGACGCCCTCGCGATCGGGGATCCGGTTCATCACCACGTCCACGGTCACATCGCGCTCGGCGGCGGTGCGCAGCACCTCCCAGGGCACGGCGTCCGCATAGCGGTTGGCGGTGGTGACGAAGAGCCACAGGTCCGCAGCGCGCAGCAGCTGGCGGGCCAGCTCCCGGTTGCCGACGGCGACCGAGTCGATGTCGGGGGCATCCAGCAGTGCGAGGCCCTGCGGGATCCGCTCCTGGCCGTGCAGCTCGAGCGACGTCGCGGGATCGAGATCGCCGGTGGTGTTCCCGATATGGGGCGCCTCGGGATCGCGTCGCTGCCCGGCGTGGACACGAGCCAGGCCCGGCAGGATCCGGGAGCCGGTGAACCAGGGCTCATCGAGAGGGTGGTGCAGCAGCACCGGGCGCCGAGTGGTGGGGCGGATCGCCCCGGAACGGCTCACAGGATGACCGACCAGCGCGTTGACCAGGGTGGACTTGCCGGCGCCGGTGGACCCGCCGATCACCACCAGCAGCGGTGCATCCAGCGAGTCCAGGCGCGGGACCACATGGTCGCCGAGCTGTGAGAGCGCCGCGCCGGTCTCCTCACGGGCCTGCTCGGCGCCGTCCACGGGCAGCGGCAGCTCGAGGGCGCGCAGATGCTCGGCGAAGGCGTCGAGCACCGCGGTGGTCCCAGTCATCATGTCTCCCCCTCGATGAATGCACGCAGGTCTCCAGCGTCATTGTGGCAGGAGGGAGCGGGGAGCCGGACCTGATCCCTCGCAGCACGTCGATCAGTCCAGGAAAGGATCCAGGCCCCAGTCGGGGAAGACGGCCCGCCGCACGGCCTGGACCGCCCGGTCCAGGTCGTCCTCCGGGTCGAAGCCCTGCTCCCAGTCCCGCACCGCGAGGGGACGCCCGTCCCCGAAGGTGACGATCCCCGGTTCCGGGGAGAGTCCGTGCTCCGCCCGGGCGGCCTCGGCCGCGGCGAGGAAGACCTCCGGCAGCGGCGCCGTGGCCTCGATCGGCTCCCCCGTCGCGATCGCGATCAGGTGCGCCCAGGAGCGCGGCACCACGTCGATCACCGCGTATCCGCCGCCGCCCAAGGCGAGCCAGCGGCCCTCGCACACCTCATCGGCCAGCTCCCGCATCAGCAGCATCACCTCTCGCTGCGCCTCGAGGGAGACCGCGAGGTCCGCCAGCGGATCCAGCCGGTGGCTGTCGGCGCCGTGCTGGGTGACCAGCAGGGTGGGCCGCACCGCCCGGACCAGCGCCGGGACGGTGGCACGGATCGCGCGCACCCACCCGTCGGCCGAGGTGCGGGAGGGCAGCGGCACATTGATCGCGGTGCCCGGGGCGGCCGCACCGCCGGAGTCCTGCACGAACCCCGTGCCGGGGAACAGCCGCTCCCCGGTCTCGTGGACGGACAGGGTGATCGCGCGCGGCTCATCCCACAGCATCCGCTCGACCCCGTCGCCGTGGTGGACGTCGACATCGATGTACATCACCCGCTCCTCCCCCGCGTCCAGGGCGTGGCGGATCGCGGCGGCGGCGTCGTTGTAGACGCAGAAGCCGGAGGCCGACGACGACTTCGCATGGTGCAGGCCGCCGGCGAAGTTCACCGCCCGTTGCACCCGGCCCGAGCGGATCGCCTCGATCGCGGTGAGGGAGCCGCCGACGATCCGGGACGAGGCGGTGTGCATCCCGGGGAAGGTCGGGACGTCGTCGCCGCCGAGACCGAAGCGGAGCAGCTCGTCGAGCTCCTCGGCGCTGATCTCCTCCATAGATCGCGAGGCCCGTCGAACGGCGTCGATGAACGCGGGATCGTGCACGCGCGACAGCTGCGCATCGCTCGCGACGGGCGCCGGCAGGATCTCCACTCCCGGCCGCTCCAGCAGGCCGGCGCTGCGGGCGAGCTCCCGGGTGAGGGTGAGGCGGATCGGGGCCATCGGGTGGTAGGGCCCGAAGTCGTACTCGCACAGCGCGTCGTCCCACACGATCCCGGGGGGCGCCGTCGCAGCGGCGCCGTCGACCGGAT
>JAKDUN010000230.1 GCA_030457675.1 Brachybacterium sp.
TGGCGTCAGGGGACGGAGTGGTTCCTTACAGGTGCGCCTGACATATTGGGGGGGACCGCCGGGGTGCCGGGGGGGCACCACACTGTACCCGGAGCCTATGGACCGCGCCCTGCGCAGCGGCGGGCGCGATCATCGGCTCCGACACCGAAGCACCTGAGGTTATCTGTGAGTTTCTCCGCCCCGTTCGGCGATATGCCCCGGCCGCGCCCCCGGCCGGCCCCTGATGCGAGTTCGCGCGGTCCCCGGCGGATCTCGCCGCTGGCGATCAGTGCCGGGGTGGTCGCACTCCTGGTCATCCTGCTGGTGATCGCCTCCGAGGTATGGACCAAGTACCTGTGGACGGACCAGATGGAGTTCACCGAGGTGCTGCTCACCCGCTGGGGGACCCAGGCGGCGCTGTTCCTCGGTGGTGTCGTGGTGTTCGCAGTGCCGCTGTTCATCAGCCTGCGCATGGCGTACATGAAGCGGCCCGTCTATCCGCCCGTGACCAGGGAGCAGGAAGCGCTCGAGCAGTTCCGTGCGGCCGTGGACCCGCTGCGGCGCGGCCTGACCTATGGCGCCCCGCTGGTGATCGGTGCCTTCGGCGGACTGGCGCTCTCCCGTCGGTGGGAGGACGTGCAGCTCTTCCTCCACCCTCAGGACTTCGGCCAGACCGATCCGATCTTCAACAACGACATCGGCTTCTACGTCTTCACGCTGCCGCTGATCGACATGGTCATCGCCTTCGGCCAGTTCGTGCTGCTGGTGGCGATCGTGGGTGCGCTGATCGGGCACTTCATCTACGGCGGTGTCAGCTGGGGCCAGGAGAGCGGGCTCGAGGTCACTCGATCCGCACGCCGGCACCTCGGCGTCCTCGCCGCCATCTACGTGCTGCTGCTCGGCGCCGGCCACTGGTTCCAGCGCTACGACCTCCTGACCGCGGTCCACTCGCGGTTCGAGGGCGCGTCCTATGCGGACGACAAGGCGATCCTGCCCGCCCAGACCATTCTCGCGATCGCCTCGATCGCGGTGGCGGCGCTGTTCGTGGTGTGGATCTTCCGCTCGGACTGGCGCATCCCCGCGATCGGCGCGGGCCTGATGATCCTGTCCACCCTGGTGGTGGGCAACCTCTACCCCTGGGCGATCCAGCAGTTCCAGGTCCAGCCCAACGAGCGCGCGCTCGAGCAGCCCTACATCCAGAACAACATCGATGCCACGCGCACCGCGTTCGATCTCGACGACGTCAACGAGGTGCCCTATACCGCGAGCACCGACGCCGAGCCGGGCGCGCTGCGGGAGGATGCCTCGACCACCGCTCAGATCCGACTGATGGATCCCCACATCATCTCGCCGACCTTCGAGCAGCGTGAGGCGAACCGCCGCTACTGGGGCTTCGACGATGTGCTCAACGTGGATCGCTACGAGATCGACGGAGAGCTGCAGGACACGGTCATCGGTGTGCGTGAGCTGCGCCCGGACAAGTTCGGTCTGGCCGATCGCTCCTGGGTGGATCAGCACATCATCTACACCCACGGCTACGGCACCGCTGCCGCCTACGGCAACCGTCGCAATGCGGACGGCGAGCCCTCCTTCCTGCAGTCCGGTGTGCCCGGTGACGGTGCCTTCGGCGAGTACCAGGAACGGGTCTACTTCGGGAACCATTCGCCCGATTACTCCATCGTGGGAGCGCCCGAGGGCGCTGAGAACGAGGAGTTCGACTACCAGCGCGGCGGCACTGATGAAGAGGAGGGCGGCGATCAGGTCTACAACACCTATCAGGGCGACGGCGGTCCCTCCGTCGGCGGTTTCATGAACCAGTTGCTCTACGCGATCAAGTTCCGCGACCCGAACATCGTCATCTCCGACTACGTCAACGAGGAGTCGCAGATCCTCTACGACCGCAACCCGCAGGAGCGGGTCCGCGAGGTCGCGCCGTTCCTGTCGCTGGACTCCCAGATGTACCCGGCCGTGGTCGATGACCAGATGGTGTGGGTGGTCGACGGATACACCAGCACCACGGAGTACCCCTACGCACAGTCGGTGAACCTCGACCAGACCGTCGACGACTCGCGGACCGACCCCAACGCCACCGCCGCCAACCGCGAGCGCTCGGCGAACTACATGCGCAACTCCGTCAAGGCGACCGTGAACGCTTTCGACGGCTCGGTGACGCTGTACACCTGGGACACGGAGGACCCGATCCTGAAGTCCTGGGCAGAGGTGTTCCCCGACGCCCTGCAGCCGGCCTCCGACATCAGCGGTGAGCTGATGAGCCACTTGCGCTATCCGGCGGACTTCTTCAAGGCTCAGCGGGAGATCCTGTCGACGTACCACGTCACCGACGCGGACGACTTCTTCACCCAGCAGGACTTCTGGCAGGTCCCGCCCGATCCGACGGTGCCGGCACCGACCAATCCCGACGGCACCACCGGCGACCAGGCACCCCAGCCGCCGATGTATCTGACCATGCAGATGCCGCAGGACGAGTCACCGCGGTTCATGGTCTCCTCGAGCTTCATCCCCTCCGAGGGACAGAACGTGCTCACCGGCTATCTGGCCGTGGACTCGGAGACCGGGGACCAGAGCGGCAACCCGGCGGACACCTTCGGGGACATGACGCTGATGGTGCTGCCGTCCTCGAACCCGGTCAACGGACCCGGCCAGGTGCAGGCGACCTTCAACGCGGAGCCGAACGTCTCGCAGGCGCTGAACCTGTTGAAGGGCGGCAACTCCGAGGTGATCAACGGCAACCTGCTCACGCTGCCGGTGGGCGGCGGTCTGCTCTACGTGCAGCCCGTCTATCTGCAGTCCTCCGCCTCCGGCGGTGGTACCCAGTACCCGCTGCTGCAGATGGTGCTGGTCTCCTTCGGCGACAAGATCGGTTTCGCGCCGACGCTCGACGAGGCGCTGGATCTCGTCTTCGGCGGTGACTCCGGTGCGACCGCCGGTGACGCCGAGGTCTCCGACACCGACGCCCCCTCCGGCACCGCCGACGCCGTGACCGGTGAGGGCAGCGTCGCCGAGGGCGAGGACGCTCCTGCCGAGGGCGAGGACGCTCCTGCCGAGGGTGAGGAGCCGAGCTCGGCTCCGGCCGCGGACGGTTCCGCGCAGGAGCGCCTGGAGACGGCGCTGACGGACATGGATGCCGCCGTCACCGATGCGGAGACCGCGATGGCGGAGGGTGACTGGGCCGCCTACGGCGAGGCCCAGGAGCGTCTCGCCGACGCCCTGAACCGGGCGATCGCCGCCAATGAGGAGCTCGGCGGGACCGGCGTCCCGACTCAGCCCTCCGATGGGGGCGGCGGCTGATCCTCAGCTGACCACCCCGAGGACGCCCGATCGGCGCCGGCCCACCGCCGGAACCGGTCGGGCGTTTCGGCGTTCAGGCAGGTGAACGGTCTATGAACGTGTCATGGCACACGTTGGTGTGCTTCTGGTTGGACGCGGGGCTGGGGGAGCCGTAAAGTAGTTCATGTCGCCGCGGGGTGGAGCAGTTCGGTAGCTCGCCGGGCTCATAACCCGGAGGTCGTAGGTTCAAATCCTGCCCCCGCTACGAGATAGGGTCCCTGACCAGCAGAAATGCTGATCAGGGGCCCTTGTTCTTTGCCCTCGATTGTGGCGGCTGCGGGCTAAGCTACGGCCTGGCGATGTCCGCCAGATCTGTCGGTCTCGAGGGCAGTCCGATGGCCAGTTCCGCAGAACGGGAACCAGCTCTGGAGACCGCGCCGTCGGCCATCGGCTCAGCTCAGTGCTTCACCACGCAGGGCCTGCCTGGGGAGCCGTCCATCGAGACCCGCTGAGCGGTGCTCGGCTCGATCCGCCGGCGCGGCGACGCGTGCCCTCTGGGCAGGCCCCGCCTCTCCATACTCCTTGCAACAGATCTGTTGCGCAGGGATCGCTGGGTTATGAGCATCGCCGACCACCCCGCCACCCAGGACATCTCCATCCTCTCGATGAAGGTGGGGCACGTCGCGGACATTCTCGGCAGCAAGGCGAACCTCGCGGATTGGGTGGGGGTCGGCCGTTCCCAGGCCACTCGGTGGAGCGATGGAACCACCACGCCGTCCCCGGAGGCGGTCCGAGCGGTCACCGACCTCGAGTTCATCATCTCCCGAGCCAGCATGGTCTGGGACGTCAAGGTCATCCCGGACTGGCTGCGGGGCCACAACGCGTTCCTCGAAGGGGCGACCCCGCTGGAGATGATCCGTCGTGGCCGCACCTCCGAGGTGCTCGACGCGATCGACGGCGACGAGTCCGGCGTCTTCGCCTGATGCAGCTCTATCGCGTCCATCCGTGGGTGGAAGGTGTCGCGGACGCCGAGCCGTATGGGCCGCTGTTCATTCCGCCGGGCCAGGGCAGAGGCCGCTGGGACAACCCTGACCTGTACGCGCTCCGGCACTTCGCGATGACTCCGGAAGGGGCCGTCGCCGAGACGTTCGGATCTCTGACCAGGTGGTCGATTGAGATGTTCCGCGTCCCCCGCAATGCTGACGCCGTGCGGGCGCTGAGCACCTACGAGCTTCCGGATGAGACAGCGCTCGCTCAGCTCGCCGACCCACAGGTGTTGTGCGATTTCAAGGTCGAGGCAGTCACCGACGTGATCGAACGGAACACGCGTCGCACTCAGCGCCTCGCCGCCACGATCTTCGGCCTCGGGGAGTGGGACGGGATCTCGTGGTGGTCCTACCACCACCCGAGCATCGCCCTTGCCATCACGTGGGACTCGCCACAGGTTCGATGCGTCGACACCCGTGTGCTCGATCTCGACACCGACACCGTGAAGGACGCCGCCGAGCTCATCGTCCGGTCTGTTCGCTGAACGACCGCGTGAGCACCGACGAGGCACCGAGGGATCTGCCCTCGGGGCTCCGTCCCTCTGTCGGGCCGCCCGCGCACACTCTGCTCATGACGACGGGCGAGATGAACACCGAGCACGACGGGCGGCAGGTCATCCCGCCGCTCCTGCGCGGGGCAGACGGCTGGATCGAGCAGCCCCCGACGCTCTGCCCCACGTGCGGAGCAGCCGCGCACCTCGTCGGTCGGCACGCGTGTTCCTGCCGCAGTGACTCGCCCCGGGCCTTCTGGCATGTCTGGCACGATGTCGTTCATGACTGCC
>JAKDUN010000231.1 GCA_030457675.1 Brachybacterium sp.
CCTGAGGGGACGGCGCCGAGGGGGCGGCGGGCTGTTCCGACGTCGGGGCGGGCTGCAGCGGGGAGCTCTCCTCGGCGCTGCGCTGCTCGACGATCCAGCGCGAGTAGCGGGAGTCGGGGTCGGCGGCGAGCTCGGCGGGGGTGCCGTCCTCGAGGATCCGGCCGTCCTCGAGCCAGAGCACGCGGTCCAGCCCGGCCACGGTGGTGGCGTCATGGGTGATGGAGATGGTGGTGCGGGAGCGGGCGAGCTCCCACAGGGACTCGTTGACCTGTGCCTTCGCGGCCGGGTCGAGGCCGGTCGTGGCCTCGTCGAGCACCACCACGGGGGCGCGGCGGATCATGGCGCGGGCGATCGCGATGCGCTGGCGCTGCCCGCCGGAGAGGGTGTCCCCGCGGTTGCCGAGCACGGTGTCGTACCCCTCGGGCAGACCCATGATGAAGTCGTGGGCGCCGGCGCGGCGCGCGGCCTCCTCGATCTCGGCGGGCGTGGCGTCCCGTCGGCCGAAGCGGATGTTCTCGCGCACCGTCTCGGTGAACAGCACCGACTCCTGCGGCAGGATCGCGACGTGGCGGCGCAGGTCCGCGAGGCTCACCGAGCGGGTGTCGTAGCCGCCCACACGGATCCGGCCCTCGCGGGGCTCGTTCAGGCGCAGCAGGTAGGAGACCAGCGTGGACTTCCCTCCCCCGGACGGGCCGAGGATCCCGAGGTGCTGTCCGGCGGGGATGCGCAGGGACAGCGAGTCGAACAGGGGGCGGCCGTGGCCGTCCGGCGAGGTGAGGGAGGAGAACTCGACGGTGCCGCGCACCTGCCGCATCGGGACCGGGCGGGCGGGGTCGGCGATCTCGATCTCCTCGTCCATCAGGTCCGCGATGCGCTCACCGGAGGCGGAGGCGCGGGCGATGCGGCCGGTGTACTTGGCCATGTCGCGCAGCGGCTTCATCGCGATCTTCAGGTAGGTCAGGAACAGCACCATGTCGCCGGGGCTCATCTCCCCGCGCAGCACCTGCAGGCTGCCCACCACGAGCACGGTGCCCTGGGCGATGCCGACCAGCACGTCGGTGGCGCGCTCGAGGCCGGCGGCGAGCTTCTTGGCCTTGACCCCGGCCTTCATGGCCTTCTCGTTGCCGCCGGCGAACTCGTGGGCGACGGTCTTCTCCAGGTTGTAGGACTGGACCACGCGGATCGCGCCGAGTGCCTCGGCGGCCGCGCCGACGAGGGAGCCCTCGCCCTTGCGGGTGCTGCGGGAGGCGCGCACGATCTTCGGGGAGGAGCGGCGCGAGAGCAGCAGGTACGCCAGGCCGGTGGCGATCACGATGCCGGACAGGAGCGGGTCCAGGATCACCATCACCACCAGCAGCACGGTGAGGGTGATGACGTTGCCGACCAGCGGCAGGCCGGCGGTGACCGCGACGTCCTGGAGCCGGCCCACGTCGCCCACCAGGCGCTGGGAGGTGTCGCCGATGGAGGCGCGGGAGTGGTAGCGCAGCGACAGCGCCTGGATGTGGTCGAAGACGCGGGTGCGCAGCTCGGTGGCGATGCGCGCTCCGACCTTCGCGAAGGAGACGGTGGCCAGGTAGTTGGATCCGGCGCGGCCGGCGATGATGAGCGCGAGGCAGATCGCGGCGGCGATCACCGTCTGCTCGATGTTCAGTCCGAAGGGCGAGGCGTCGGAGGGCAGGTCCGCGCCGAGCGCCGCGGTGACCGCGTCGACGGCGAACTTCAGCGGCCAGGGCTCCAGCACCCGGAAGGCGACGTCGGCCAGCAGACCGATCATCCCGACCAGGCACAGCAGCAGGTGGCGCGGCAGGTGCGGGCGGATGACGGTCAGGGTGCGGCGCAGGGCCGAGGGGTCCAGGCGCTCCTTCTTCGGCACTGCGGAGCTGCCCCACAGGCGCTGCAGCCAGGAGGTCCCCTCGGGCCGGGGCGCGGGCTCGCGCGATGCGGAGTCGCGCCGGTCCGGCCGCTCGGTGCGGGAGGTGCCCACGGCCATCACGCCGTCACCTCGCGAGGGGCGGCGGCCTCGAGACGGGCCAGCATCCCGCGGCAGCGGATCCGCCAGTCGTGCTCGTGCACGGCGCTGTCGCGGGCGGCCGCGGCCAGGTGGGCCCGGTGGCCGGGGTCGGCGGCCAGCTCGTCGAGCGCGGCGGCGAGCTCGGTCACGTCGCCGGGCTCGACCAGCACGCCCAGCGCGCCGTGGCCGAGCAGCGCCGGGATGGTGCCGATCGCGGAGGCGATCACGGGCAGGCCGGCGGCGAGGTACTCGTAGACCTTCAGCGGGGAGAAGTAGTGCTCGCCGGCCGGGTACGGGGCGGTCGCGATGTCGAGGCCGTGCAGGAACTCGGGCACGCGCTCGGGGGCGACGGCGCCGTGGAAGCGGACGCGGTCGTCGATCCCGAGCTCGGCGGCGAGGAGCTCGAGCTCCTCCTGCTGCGGTCCGGTGCCGCAGATGTCCAGCTCGAGCCGCCGGTCGGTGCGTGCCAGGGCGCGCAGCAGCAGGTCGGTGCCGTGCCAGGGCTTCAGCGTGCCCACGAAGCCGATCCGCACCGGGGCCTGAGGCCCCGAGGCGGTGGCGGGTCGCGGAGCGGGGGTGATCCGAGTGGTGTTCACGCCGTTGGGGGTGACGACCACGCGGGCCGGGTCGGCGCCCTCCTGCCGGGTCCACTGCGCCACCGCGTCGCTCACGCAGCTCACGAGGGTCGCGCCGTGCAGCTGGCGGCGGGTCGCCGCGAGTGCCCCGGTCTCGTCCGCCAGGCTGCGGTGCTCCCGCTGCTCGGCGATCAGCGGGGCGTTGACCTCGAGGATCGAGGGGATCGGCCGCGCGTCGGGGGCCGACGGGTCCGAGAGCCGGGCGGCGGTGTCGGAGAACAGGGAGTACCGCTCGTAGACCAGGTCGAAGCCGCCGCTCGCGATCTCCTCGGCGATCGCGGCGGAGGCCGCGGCGACGGCCTGCTCGCGCTCGGCGCCGCTGCCCTTGGGCAGGCGGTGGCGGCGCACCTCGAGGTCGGCGAGGTCGGCCGGGATGTCGTCGTTCGTGCGGGTGCAGAACACGGTCACCTGGTGGCCGTCGGCGCGCAGGGCCCGGATCACCTCCTGGACGTGCACGGAGGCTCCCTTGGTGCCGAACACCCCGATGCCGGGGTCGAGCAGTGCGTAGGCGATCCTCATGACAGGCTCCTTCCGGCGGCGGCGGTCCGCGGGGCGGGCGCGAGCGGCTGTGCAGGCAGCTCGATCGGCTGGGTGAGGATGTTGCGGTGACCCGAGCACTCGGCGAGGGCCCGCAGGCGGCGCGCCTGGGAGGCGGAGTCGTACTGCGCGGCGACCAGCTCGCGGGCGGCGTCGGTGAGGGCGAGGCGGTCCGTGGCGGGGTCCAGCGCCTCGCGCACCGCGTCGAGCAGTGCGGTCGTGTCCCCGGTGGGGACCAGCCAGCCGGTCCGGCCGTCGAGGATCACCTCTCCGACGGCGGTGACGGAGGCGGCCACGCACGGGATGCCGGTGGCCATCGCCTCGAGCAGCACGGTGGGCAGCCCGTCGGCGTTGCCGTCGGCGCTGATCACGAACGGGGCGACGAAGAGGTCGGCCGCCTCCAGCAGGTGGCGCACCTCCTCCTGGGTGCGCGGGCCGAGCAGCCGCACGTGCTGCTGGAGGCCGAGCTCCTCGATGCGGGCGGTCAGCTGATCATGCAGCGGTCCGTCGCCGACGATCTCGGCCCGCACCCGGCGGCCCTCCTGGCGCAGGGCGTGGACGACGTCGATCAGCTGGTCGAAGCCCTTCTTCTCGACCAGGCGGCCCACTCCCAGCAGCACCGGCTCAGCGGCCGGGTCCGCGCGGCGGCGGTACGGGAAGCGCTCGAGCTCGAGCCCGTTGCGGACCAGCTCCAGCCCGGCGGTGACCTGGTCGCCGAAGCGGTCGCGGAGGTGGCCGCGGTTGTACTCGCTGATGGTGACGGCGTGGTCGGCGTCCTGCAGCTTGCGGGCGAGGTCCGCGTCCTCCACGTCGCGGTGGAAGATGTCCTTGGCGTGCGCGGTGAAGGAGTACGGCAGGTCGGTGAGCAGGCCCGCGAGGCGGGCGACGGTGGTCGCCATCGACGCGAAGTGGGCGTGGAGATGGGTCACCCCGTGCTCGCGGGCGAGCGTCGCCACGGCCACGGCCTGCTCGGCGTCGTCCACGCCGGCGCCGACCAGCTCGTCCAGGTGCGCGCCCAGGGAGCGGGCGAGCGCCGGGTCGGCCATCGCCGCACCCCAGACCTCCCACAGGCGGCGCGGGCTCGCGGAGCGGCCCACCTGGATCACGGGGGCCTGCACGCGGGCGAGCTCGGGGTGGAAGCGGGCGTCGATCGGGGGGCGCAGGGAGAAGATGACGATCTCCTCGCCGGCGGCCTCGCGGGCCAGGATCTCCGAGACGATGAACGTCTCTGAGAAGCGGGGGTACATCTTCAGCACGTACGCGATGCGGTGGGGATTCTCAGCCGACATGGCGGGACACCTCCGGGAGGGTGGGGACGGCGGCGGGCAGGAGCCCGGCGGCGAGCTGGGCGACGATGCCGAGCCCGTCGAGGTCGATATGGCTGCGGTCGGTGCGGCCGGTGACGGCGCGGCTCCACCAGTCGGCGATGTGCGCGGAGGTCACGGCCTCTGCCTCGCGGGTCTCGACCGCGCCGACCGCGGCGAGGGCGAGGGCGCGGCGGGGCTGCTCCTGGCGCCGACGGCTGCGCGGGACCACCAGGGCGGGAGTGTCGGTGGCCATGACCTCGGCCATCGTGTTGTAGCCGCCCATGCACACCACGGCGGCGGCTTCGGCGATCAGCTCGGGCACGTCCGCGGCGCTGCGCACCACGGTGGTGGCCTCGCTCGTGGCGGCGGCCAGGTCACGGATCTCGGCGATGTCCCGCTCGGGCATCTGCGGGCCGGTGATCAGCAGGTGGCGGTGCCCTTCGGGCAGGCGGGAGGCCGCGGCGAGGCGGGCCAGCTCCATCCCGTCGGAGCCGCCGCCGAGGACGGTCAGCACATACGGCGGGGGCGGCTTGGGCGAGCTGCGATCGGGGCTGGCGGGGCGACCGGCGGGCCGGCCGTGGGCCAG
>JAKDUN010000232.1 GCA_030457675.1 Brachybacterium sp.
CACTGCTCCCCGTTGGCCCGACTCCCCCTCCACCGACTCCCCCGCACCCACCGCGCAGGAGCTGCAGCGGCTCGACGCCTGGTGGCGGGCGGCGAACTACCTCTCGGTCGGTCAGATCTACCTCAAGGACAACCCCCTCCTGCGCAAGCCCCTGCAGCGAGAGCACGTGAAGCCGCGCCTGCTGGGCCACTGGGGCACCACGCCGGGGCTCACCTTCCTCTACGCCCACGCGAACCGGGCCATCGCCCGGCGCAGGCTGCGCGCCATGTACGTCACCGGCCCCGGTCACGGCGGTCCGGGCCTGGTCGCCTCGACCTATCTCGAGGGCACCTACTCCGAGGTGTACCCCGAGGTGAGCGAGGACGACGAGGGGATGAAGCGGCTGTTCACCCAGTTCTCCTTCCCCGGCGGGATCCCCTCCCACGTCGCCCCGGAGACCCCCGGCTCGATCCACGAGGGCGGCGAGCTGGGCTATGCCCTCTCCCATGCCTACGGTGCGATGTTCGACAACCCCGAGCAGATCGCGTTCACCGTGGTCGGCGACGGGGAGGCGGAGTCCGGTCCGCTGGCCACCTCGTGGCACTCGAACAAGTTCGTCAATCCCCAGCAGGACGGGGTGGTGCTGCCGATCCTGCACCTGAACGGCTACAAGATCGCCAACCCCACCGTGCTGGCCCGGATCGGCGAGGACGAGCTCGCCGCGCTGATGCGCGGCTACGGCCACACCCCTCTGTTCTTCACCGGCGGGTTCGAGGACGAGGACCCGCTGGAGGTCCACCGGCGCTTCGCCGAGGTGCTCGACGAGGCCCTCGATCAGATCGCGCGGATCAAGGCCGACGCCGCCGCCGATGCGGAGGCCGGGCGCGAGACCGAGCGCCCCGCCTGGCCGATGATCGTCTTCCGCACTCCGAAGGGCTGGACCGGGCCGAAGGAGATCGACGGACAGCGCACCGAGGGCTCCTGGCGCTCGCACCAGGTGCCGCTGGCCAGTGCTCGCGATACCGACGAGCACCTCGCCGATCTCGATACCTGGCTGCGCTCCTACCGTCCCGAGGAGCTGTTCGACGAGGACGGGAGGCTGCTCGCGGACATCGCGAAGGCGGCGCCGACGGGCGAGCTGCGCATGTCCGCGAACCCGTCGACCAACGGCGGGGAGGTGCTCACGCCTCTGCGGCTGCCCGACTTCCGCGACTACGGCGTGGAGGTCCCGTCCCCCGGCGGCTCCGTCGCGGAGGCGACGAAGGTGCTGGGCACGTGGCTGCGGGACGTGGTCCGCGACAACCCCTCCACCTTCCGGATCTTCGGACCGGACGAGACCGCCTCGAACCGTCTGCAGGCCGTCTACGAGGTCACCGACAAGCAGTGGAACGCGGACTTCGAGGAGCACGACCGCTCCGAGCACCTCGCCCGTGCCGGACGGGTGATGGAGATGCTCTCCGAGCACCAGTGCCAGGGCTGGCTCGAGGGATACCTGCTCACCGGTCGCCACGGCATGTTCTCCTCCTACGAGGCGTTCATCCACATCGTCGACTCGATGGTCAACCAGCACGCCAAGTGGCTGAAGGTGACCAACGAGATCGAGTGGCGCCGGCCGATCGCCTCGCTGAACTACCTCCTGAGCTCCCATGTGTGGCGCCAGGACCACAACGGCTTCTCCCATCAGGATCCCGGCTTCATCGATCACATGGTCAACAAGAAGGCCGAGATCGTGCGGGTGTATCTGCCGCCGGACGCGAACACGCTGCTGTCCACCTACGACCACTGCCTGCGCTCGAAGCAGTACGTGAACGTGGTCGTGGCGGGCAAGCAGCCGAACCCCAACTGGCTGAGCATGGACGAGGCGATCGTGCACTGCACCCGCGGGCTCGGGGTGTGGGACTGGGCCGGCACCGAGCAGCTCGGGGTGGAGCCCGAGGTGGTGCTGGCCTGCGCGGGCGACATCCCCACCCTCGAGGTGCTCGCCGCCGCGCAGATCCTGCGCCGGGAGATCCCGGAGCTGCGGGTGCGGGTCGTGAACGTGGTGGACCTGATGCGCCTGCAGGATCACAGCGAGCACCCGCACGGGCTCACGCAACGGGCCTTCGACGGGTACTTCGGCGAGGACATCCCGGTGGTGTTCGCCTATCACGGCTACCCCTGGCTGATCCATCGCCTGGCCTACCGTCACGACCGCCGCTCCCGCATCCACGTGCGCGGCTACAAGGAGGAGGGCACCACCACGACCCCCTTCGACATGCTGATGCTCAATGACACCGACCGCTTCCACCTGGTGATGGACGTGATCGACCGGGTGGACGGGCTGGGCACGCGGTACGCCTCGCTGCGCCAGCGGATGGAGGATGAGCGGATCCGGGCCCGGGCGTACGCCTACACCCATGGGGAGGACCCGCCGGAGATCACCCAGTGGCAGTGGGGCGACGGTGGGGACCTGCCGGCCGGGGCCCTCGACGACACCGGCGGCGACAACGAGTGAGGGCGGGGCGCTCTACCCTCCCTCCTCAGCTCTCGATCACTCTCATCGTCCTCCCCTCCCCCGCGATGACCTCGCCCGTTAGGCTCGCTGAATGGTGGGATCGGAGACGAGCATCCGTCGGATCGTGCGGGTGCGGGGCAGGGTCCAGGGCGTCGGGTTCCGGATGGATGCCGCCGCCGCGGCCTCGCGCCTGGGCGTCGCCGGGACGGTGCGCAACCTGTGGGACGGCACGGTCGAGGCCGACGTGGAAGGACCGCCGGAGGCGGTCGGGGCGATGATCGAGCAGCTGCGCGCGGGCCCGCCCAGCGCGCGTGTGGACGGGGTCGACGTGCGGCGGGAGCCGCCCCGCGGGGCGGAGTCGTTCCGCATCACGGGCTGAGCGGCTCCGCTCCGGGCCGGGCCCGGGAGGTGCGCAGGTAGTGGGCGGCAAGCACCGCCCCGCCACCGACCATGAGCACTGAGGTGAGGATCATCGGCGTCTGCCCGGCGGCGTCGAGGATCAGCCCGCCGAGGAGGGCGCCGACCGCGATCGCCGAGTTGAAGCCGGCGCTGTTCAGCGCTGTGGCCTCCTCGAGGACGTCCTCCGCCTCGGAGCCGATGAAGGCCTGCATCGCCACCGAGATCCCACCGACGCACAGCCCCCACACCGCCATCACCAGGATCGCTGCTCGGGGATCATCCATCACGGTCATCACGGCCAGCAGGCTCACGGCGGTGCCCGCGACCACCACCAGCACTCCTGCCGGTGCGCTGCGACGCACCAGCGGGCCCACCGCGAAGTTGCCCGCCAGTCCGGTGATGCCGTAGATCAGCAGCATCAGACCGATGTCGCCCAGTCCCACGTCGGCACGCTCGATGAGTACGGGGCTGATGTAGCTGTAGGTGATGAACTGCCCCACCACCGCCAGGGCGACGAGACCGAGCGCGTAGCGCACCCCGCGGGTGCGGGCGGCGGTGAGCATCATCCCTCCGGTCACCTTCACCGGGGAGCGGACCGGCTCGACGAGCACCAGGATCAGCACGGCGACCACTGCGGCGACGATCCCGACCACGGCGAAGGCCATGCGCCATCCCACGTGGGCCCCGATCCAGGCGGCCACCGGCACCCCGAGCACGAGCGCTCCCCCGGCACCGGCGAAGGCGAGGGTCAGCGCCCGGGCGGCATGTCTCGCGGGCACCTGGCCCAGGGCCACGATCGCCATCACCGCCCAGTACAGGCCGATCGCGACCCCGGCGAACAACCGCGCCAGCAGCAGCACCGCGAAGCTCGGGGCGATGACGCTGAGCGCGCAGGAGACCACCACCGAGGTGAGCGCCAGGACCAGCACCAGGCGCCGGTCCATGCCCCGCACGATGACGGGGGTGCACAGCGCCACGACGCCGGCGAGGATTCCGGGGACCGTGACCGCGAGGCCGGCCACGCCCTCGCTCACACCGAGGTCGGGGGCCATCACGCTGAGCACCCCGATGGGCAGCTCCTCGACGGTGATCAGCACGAAGATCCCGATCGCGAGGGCCACCACGGCCCCCCAACGACGTGCGCCGTCCACTGCGTCCCTCCGGTCTCCTGCCTGGTCGAACTGTCACACGATAGGGCACCGTCGGCGCCCGGACGGCGGACGTCCCCGACCGCGCCGGGCGGCCGGGGACGTCACCTCTCTGCGTCGGTGCCGCGGTGCGTCAGCCCACGGCGCCGAAAGCTGCTGCGATCTCCTGTTCGCCGTCGTTGAAGGCCAGGAACGTGCCCGTGGTGCCGGGCTGCTCGAGGGCGGCCACGATGGTGCGGGCCACGTTGCCGCGGGAGACCTCCCCGGCCTCGGCGGCGTCCAGGGCGATCCGCCCCGTCGGCTCCTCGAGCGTGAGGCGGGAAGGGGCGAGGATCGTCCATGCCAGCTCGGTGCCGCGCAGGTGCTCGTCGGCCCGCGCCTTGGCCTCCGCGTAGGCGTGGAACGGCTCGGACTCCGGGACCCCGTGGTCCAGGCTCGCCCCGAAGTAGCTGACCATCACGAAGCGCTCCGTGCCGACGCGCTGCGCGGCCTCCATCGACGCGATCGCCGCGTCCTGGTCGACCGCGAGGGTGCGCTGCGGGTCCCCGCCGCCGGCCCCGGCGGCCCACACCACCGCATCCCTTCCGCGCAGCAGCTCGTCCCAGCCGCGCTCGTCGAGGGACTCGACGTCGCTGAGCACCGCCTTGGCGCCTGTGGCCTCGACCTCCGCGGCGTGGTCGGGATTGCGGATCACTGAGTGGACGGTGTGGCCGGCCTCCACCAGCAGCGGTGCCGCCAGCAGCGCGATCTTGCCATGTCCTCCGATGAGTACGATATCCATGCCCTCACCATGTCACCCGTGACGCAGGGAGTCGAGACTCCCCCGCGGTGTTCGCGCCCGGTGGACATCGGCCGGAGGGCCCGACCGCTCGGCGCGGGCCGGTGCTGCGCGATGCGGAGCACCTCACCATCGGACGGGACGCCGTGCGCGTGGACACCTGCCCGTTATCCTGGGTCGGGTCGCCGCCCGCGCGACCGACTCCTCGGGGGAAGGACCTCAGCATGGCCGGTGGACTCGCCGCACTGCTCGATGACGTGGCCGCGCTCGCCCG
>JAKDUN010000233.1 GCA_030457675.1 Brachybacterium sp.
GAGCGCTCGAGAAGCAGCTCGACCGGCTCACCGAGGACACCAGAGCACTCGCACGCGCCCAGACTCGGGAAGCTTCCCGGCTCGGAGCCGAACGCGGGATTGCCGACATCACTCTCGCCCTCGCCGCGCTCGGCGCGATCCTCATCATCCTCGTCGACCGCGCCTCGATCGCCCCCGCAGACATCCCACTCGCCGTCACTGTCGCGGTCGCCGGTCTCGGCCCCGCCGCACAGATCGCCGACCTGCTTCGCAATGCCGGCACTCTCCGGGCCGCAGCCGAGCGCATCACCGGAATCCTTGAACACCCACCAGCCGTTCATGCCACCACGCATCCTCATCGGCCGGATCCTGCGCCGGAGCTGGGGCTGGTGTTTGACCGCGTCGGGTTCGCGTATGACGGCGGCGAACGCGTACTTGACGACTTCTCCATGCAGATTCGGCCGGGAGAGACCGTGGCCCTCGTCGGACCATCAGGAGCCGGGAAGACGACAGCGGCGCGGCTCGCGCTGCGGATGTGGGATGTCGACGCTGGAAGTATCCGAATCGACGGCACCGATCTCCGCGATATTCCCGATGACGAGCTTCGTCAGGTCATCTCCACGGTGCCGCAGTCCTCGCCGCTTCAGCGCGGCACGATCCGCTCCAACATCATCCTCGGCAACCCTGACGCCCCCGATGCAGCGATCCACGAAGCAGCCTGTACTGCCGGCTTGTTCGACCCGCACACCAATCTCCCCAGCGGGCTCGACACCCCAGTCGGCGAACACGGGACGGGAATCTCTGGGGGGCAGCGCGCGCGCGTCGGCATCGCACGCGCGCTACTCAATAATCCCCGGGTGCTCGTGCTTGACGAACCGACAGCCTCGCTCGACCCTGAAGCCGATGCCGCGATCATGGACTTTCTGAACCGGTCAGAGGATCGTGCCGTGCTACTGATCGCACACCGACCCGACACAATCGCCACGACGAACCGCATCATCCGACTGGGGGCCTGATACACGATGCCCAGCAATGCCGTGAAAGAGGGCTGCTCCACAAGTTGGGGACACCTGAACCAGACACATCTGCCACATTGAGCACCACCCTGCATGACAGCTACGGCACCGTAATCTCTCCCGTCCACAGGGTCCAGAACGGCCGATCTGACACAGATCTGCTCACTCGGGTATACCCGTGTGGGACGCCGGAAGCGGCTCGCCTCCGGCATGCGAATCTATCCTCAGCCCTCGGGGTTTACTGGATTCCCTCGGTGGGTAGCGGGCGGCGAGTGTGTGGTAGCGCCGCCGCCCGCGATCCGAACGGCAAGAGATGAGGAGCTATGCCCGAAGAGAGCGGACGCACGAAGACACTTGGAGAACACATCGCCCGCCGGCGTCGTGAGCTCGGGCTGACGCAGGAAGAGTTGGCGGCCCTGCTCCACAGCTCCGCCCGCACCGTGCGCGACTGGGAGCGGGGCCACTCTCTCCCTGCGCCGGAGAATCACCGTCTACTCGAGCTGGCAATGAACTGGGTGACCTACGTCAGCGAGGTCGTCGACGGGTGGGAGCCCTGGAATGCCACCAGCTTGCACTTCCAGATCCGCCTTCCACGTGCCGCCCGGAAGGCCCCTCCGGGGCGGGAAGAGGTCTGGCGTCGAGCGCAAGAGAAGAAGGAGCTCTTCTACGAATCTCCGGACCCCTCGCCGAGCTCGAAGTCCACAAGTGCACGTCTGATGTAGTGGTTGCTCACGATCAGCAGAAGATCCAGGAGTGTTCCTTGCTCGGCTTGCTGCGGCACTGGTCTCTCGCAGCGGCCTCATCGAGCAGGGCCTGCAGCGGCACGTCGCTCTTCTCGAGGTTATTCACGTAGAGACCTTCGCACTCGTAGTCGAGTATGCCCTGGCTGCCCTTCGCTCGATAGGCGGTGCGCAGCTGCCGTACGTAGCGATCAGCCTGGTCCACAGGAAGAGTCTTGTCGATCTGCATTCCCACGCAGTCGATCTGGAACTTCGGCTTCCCAGCCAGGGTGAACCCGGAGAACCACAAGAAGACGTCTGCGTAAGCGGTGTAGCCATGGGAGCGGGCATCTTCGACAATTTCTAGGGTCGCGGTGCTGGGCCAGTCCACGTCGCTGATGGTCAGCTGGTTGCTGTGCTCTTTGAGGAGGGCGGGCCAGTCGATGTAGTCCCAGAACCGACAGATCTGGGGCGATCCAGCCTCAGGCCACATGACGAAGCAGCCCTTCGTGGCCCTGATGAGCCAGCGAGGCATGCGCCATGGGCAAAGAATGCGCATTCGGTCATCATCAACGCTGAGGAGGGCGTTGTTGAGGAAGTGCTCCTCCCGGGCGTCGATGAAGCGGGAGGGCCAGCCCAAGATTCGTTTACGTGCGCGACGGAGAACGGTGCCGAGGCGGTATGGGTTCCCCGTCTGGGAAAGGACCGTCCCGAGCCAGTAGGCATGTCCGGCGTCGTTGGCCTCATACCAATCGCCGGTGTCCTTGACGGTGTCGCGCAGCATCCCTGCGTAGGCGAATGCTGCGTCAGCCATGTCACCGCGCACCTGGGTCGGGATGTCGTCAGGCCAGATCTGCGCATGCTTGATAGCTCTCGCTGCCTGGCCATGGTCTGGCATGGGGCTCCCGCCGATCTCCGCGTGGAAGGAACGGGCGCGCTCGAGGAGCTCCCGGTCGTCGGCCGTCGCCGGCCCCCGGCGGGCCTTCGGGACGCGGAGGAGCTGCCATGTAAGTGCGTTGGTGATCGTGTCGAGAGGGGTATACCGCAGATAGGCGGAGACGCCCGCGCGCGCCCATATGCGTATCTGTCGAAGCTTCTCAGCAAAGGCCAGGCCTTCGAGATCACTGGGATCTGCCCATCCAATGAGGCGGCTGGGGCCTGCCCACTCAATGAAACTCTCCCACTTATCGCCACCGAGGAACGGAATCGGCATGGGTCTCATCGCATATCTCCTGGCTGTCTGGGGGCACTCCTTCTTCGGATGCTCACCGCTCTACGAAGACCGCCCCCACGGGCTTCTGCCTCGACTGGCACGTCGGGAGCGGTAGCCCTCCAGCGCGTCCGACGCGAGTCAGCTCCAACTGAGGGCGAGTGGTGGTAGCTCATGGCTTGTTCTCGGTAATCCCCCAGGAGTGGGGAGTGGTGGGGAACGTCCGTTAGCAACTGTCCCATCTGGCCCAGTTGCTAAGAGAGGTGCACCCTCCGCGGTCACGTGGGCACGTGGTTTCCAGGGAGGCGGCAGCCGACTGCGCGACTCTGCTCGCTCGAGCAGGGCTCGCCGAACCAGCGTGCCTGGGTGCCGCGCACATGGGCGTGGCGTCGGGGCCCGCGCGTAGTGTGGCGCGCCCACTCGGTGGGAGGAGGTGAGTCGGGAGATCGCAGAGGCGCTGGTGGTGGTGGCACTGGTGACGGCACTGCTCAATCTCGCTACGGCCGCAATACGGCTGCGCGAGGAGCGGGGTCGGAGCCCTCGGGTGCGCGGCGGGCGACACCGGAAGTGACGGGAGGGGACGGCGGCAGGCCGTCCCCTCCCTTCATGCCACCGAGTACCGAGCTGCGCCCTGATGTGCGCCAGTGGTCACCGACTCTGACCGAGGTTCGGGCAGGTGGCCCAGGAGCCGGTGTTGGCGGCTTCGGCCTCGTCGGTGGCGTCCTGGTAGGCGTCGAGGCGGTCTGGGTCGGGGGCGGAGGCTGGTGCCCAGGCGTGGGCGTAGCCAGCGCTGATGAGTTCGCGCCCGATGTCGGCGCCGGTCTCGAGCTCCACGTAGCGCAGGAGCCTGCCGTAGCGGTCCTGATCGTCTGCCGTCGTGTCGGCTTGGAGGTGCACGCTAGTCCCCTCGGGAAGCAGTGCACGAAGTTGCTCCGTAGCCGCCTCTCCCCCGCATTGGCCTGGTTCGTCGTCGTGGGAGACCTCGGGGGTGTTGATGCCGAGCAGCCGGACGCGTTGAGTCTCGCCGGTCGGGGTGGTGACGTCGATGGTGTCGCCGTCGATGACGTAGTCGACGGTGGCCACCTCCTGGGTCGGCTGCGGCTGCGGCGGCGGGGTCGGGGTCTGGGCGAGGGGTGTGCAGGCTGCTGCTGTGGTGAGCGCAAGGACGAGCAGGGCGAGCACGCGAGAGACGGTGCTGCGCGTGGGTGCGGGATGGTCGGCGGTGTCCATGACGTGCGGCTCCTTCCCACCGAAGGGGTGGTGTCCTACAGGGTGCGGGTGCGACGTGCTGTGCTCTGGGTGGTGCGGGTGGCGGGGCGGAGGTCGTGGATGTCGAAGATCCAGTGCACCCAGGTCGCGGCGCGTCCGAGCGCTTTGGAGAGTGGCTGCATGGGGCCTCCGTCGGTGACCTGTTGGTGGCTGGCCTCGGCGACGGCGCGGCCTTCGGGGCCGCGCATGTCATGGGCACCGGGGCGGCTGCGTGGTGCTTGGGGGCACGCCTCGTACAGGCCGATGATCTGTTCGACCTCGGCGGTCGTGGGCGTGCGGCGCTGGGACAGGCGCGGGTAGCGGGTGACGGAGGCCTGTCCGACCGTCTCGAGGGCGGTGCGGACGGCTTGGCGTGAGCAGCCGAGAGCTTCTGCGATCGTGTCGAGGGTCTGTCCCTCGCTCCGGCGCCGGCTGACCTCCTGGGGGTCGGCGACCGGTGGCCGGCCCCAGCGGCGGTAGGTGATGTCGTGGCGGGCGGTGGTGAGGCGTCGGACGTGCTCACCGGTGATGCCGCAGTCAGCACCGATTTGCTGCCAGGACTCCCCCGCCGTGTAGCGCGCGGCGGCGTCGGCGGCGATCTCGTCACGACGCTCCGGCGTGAGCCGTCGTGTCGCTCGCTTGCCGCTCTCGTAGGTATGCATAGCGCATCCTTTCGTATGGATCGGCCACGCTGAGCTGGCGGGCTCCTCGTCCTCGTCGCTGTCACTGTCGACCTCATAGGGGCGGTGCCGGCGCATCTACTTGGAGACGTCACCGGCGCGCTGGTGGGCGAGATTTTCGTTGACCGAAAGTTCGCCACTGATTGGGCTGGCTAGTCCAACATGTCCCCCCGGGGACGCATTGGTGCCAGAGGTCCGTCGGGCTGTT
>JAKDUN010000234.1 GCA_030457675.1 Brachybacterium sp.
GATTCTCTGTGCCGCCGATGATGCGCCGATCCCCGTGGAGAACGTCAGTGGAGTCGACTCTCATTGCGAGTGCCGGTGCACCGACCTCGCCACCCACCGGGCGTCAGATACAGCATATGACTTATGAGTCCGGGACTACGCATGCAGAACGCTGTGCTGTGAGTACGGCCGCAACGTCGCCCAGGATGCCTCTCCCCCGACGCTCTCCCCGACATGCGTCTGACCTGCGGTGTCGCGGTATATGTGCAGGTCACGACCCTGCATCTACGTCTCGCCGTGAGCACTTCGCGCGTCGGACGGATACCGCAGACTGACCCGTATGGACGACGCCGATTCCCCCAGCAGGCTCCTCGGCGGCGCTGTGCTGCGCGGCGCATCATCCGTGGGGCCTCCCATCGGGCGGTACCTCGCCGGAGATCGTGGACGAGCTCGGACTCGATCTCGCGGCGCTCGGCGCAGTCGGCCGCCCAGCGGGCCAGCAGGCGGTGGTCCTCGTCGCGCAAGGTCCCCCGCGACGGATCGTCACCATGCGCGGATCGCGCACCTCGGGCAGGATCACGCTGCTCCGGCATGCGGGTTCGGGGTTCCGCTCCCCCGGCCCGCGAGCACGAAGAACGTCGCCGAGATCAGGCATCCCACGACCATCGCGATCGCCATCGGCAGCGAGGAATGGGTGCCGGCGATGCCCACCAGCGGGGCGGCGATCGAGGCCGAGAACGAGAAGCCCAGACCCAGCATGGCCGAGCCGGTGCCCGCGAACTCCCGGGCCTGGTCCGAGGCGAGCGCTCCGCCGTTGCCGAAGATCATGCCCTGGGGTGCGACCGTGAAGAAGAACGCCGGCAGCACGATCCAGGCCGGTGTATCCAGGAACAGACTCCCGATCAGCAGCGAGAAGCTCGCCAGCGACACCACGATCAGGCCCACCCGGATGAGCTTGCGCGGATGGATGGTGCGGGTCAGTCGTGCCGAGAGCAGCGACATCGTCATCATGCCCATCGAGTTGATCGCGAAGCTCACCGAGTACTCGGTGGAGGTGAAGCCGAGCATCTCCTGGACCACGAACGAGGAGGCTGAGACGTAGGCCATCAGGGCGAAGGCCGAGAAGGCGTTGACCAGCATGTAGGCGACGAAGATGCGGCGGTGCAGCAGCGCGCGCACGTTCCGCAGGAAGGTGCGGAATCCGCCGGAGTGCCGACGGGAGACCGGGAGCGACTCCGGGATCAGGAAGAGCACCCCGAGCAGCGAGATGAGCGACATCGCGGCGATCACCAGGAAGATCTCCCGCCACTGGCCGAACACCAGGATGATGCCGCCCAGCAGCGGGGCGACGATCGGGGCCACGCCGCCCACGCCCTGCATGATGTTCATGCTCCGGAACAGCTCCGGCCCGTCGGTCATGTCGATCAGCACCGCGCGGCCCAGCACCATCCCGAACCCGCCGCCGATCCCCTGCAGCACGCGCAGCATCAGCAGGACCTCGACGCTCGGGGCGAGCGCGCACCCGATCGAGGCCAGCAGGCACAGGATGATGCCGATCAGCAGCGGTGCGCGGCGCCCCATCCGGTCCGAGAGCGGACCGGCGACCACCTGACCGCTCGCGGTGCCGAGGAAGAAGGCGGTGATCGTGAGCTGCATCCGCGAGGCGCTGGTCGACAGCTCGCCCGCGACCTCCGGGAACGCCGGGATGTACATGTCGGTCGCCAGCGGGCCGATCGCGCTGAGGGTGGTGAGCACGACGATCACCATCGCGGTCACCTTGCCGCGGGTGCGGCTGAGCTCTTCCTCGTCGGGCAGATGGGCGAACTCGTGGTCCGCCTCGTCCTCGAGCACGGGGAGCGCGCCGGTGATCGTGGGGATGGCGCCGGTGATGGTGGGGACGGAGCCGGTGGAGGTGGTCGGCTCCTCGCGAGGTTCCTCGCGCGGGGTGTCGTCGGTGGCGGAGGCCACGGGGGTCCTTTCGGGGCGGGCAGACGTCGAGCCAGGAGGATCACAGGGATCCCGCCCGGCTCGATCGCACCATCCTAAGCAAGCGCTTGCTCCGCGTACAGCCCCCACTCAGGAGGTGGACTCCTCCTGCGCCGCGGCGAGCCGCTCCTGGTAGCTGACATCGGTGCGCTTCAGCCAGCGGATCACGGCGGAGGTCACCGGGATCATCGCGTACTGGACGATCACCTTGTAGACGAACCCGAGGATCGTGTACTCGGCCCATTGCTCGAGGGTGGTGATGCCGATGGCGACCGACGCGATCGAGCAGAAGATGAGGGTGTCCACGAACTCACCGAGGCCGGAGGAGGTGAACAGTCTCGCGATCAGGCCCCGCTCCCCCATCCGGCGCTTCATCCGGGTCACGACGAAGGAGTTCAGGCTCTGGCCGGCGAGGAAGCCGGCGAGCCCGGCGAGGACGACGATCCAGACCGGGCCGAGTGCGAGTTCGAGGGCCTCCTGCTTGGCCTGGCCGAACTCGTCCGGGAACGGCGGCAGGGCGATGATCACCTGGTAGCTGACCGAGGCGAGGATGCTCACGGCGAAGGAGGTGATGATCGCGCGGCGGGCGCTGCGGGCTCCGTAGAGCTCGGTGATGATGTCGCCCAGCACGTACGCGAGGGGGAAGAGGAAGAAGCCGCCATCGGTGAGGATGTCGAAGCCGGTGCCCGGGATGGTCCCGAAGCTGACGCCCTTGGCGGCGCCGATCCCCGAGAGCACGACCACGGTGACCATGGCGGCGAGGAGGATGTCGAAGTGAGAGCTGCCCCGGTCGGCGTAGACGGCGCCGGCCGGGCGTCCAGACTGCTGGCGGATGGGTGGAGGGTTCTTGTCTGTGGTCACCGGGGAAGGGTACACAGCGGGCCGGGCCGCGACCATGAGATCGGAGCCCGGCCCGGCCGGTGTGACGGTGCGCTCAGATCCCGGCGGCGCCGTAGTCGTATTCGCTGACGAAGCGCTCGAACTGCTCCTCGCCGCCGGACCAGAGGTTGGAGTCGCCGGCGAAGGGGCCGGAGGAGGAGTGCTGCCACATCTCCCAGCCCCACCAGCGGCCCGGCAGCGTCGTGGGACGGTCCTCGCGGTAGGCGGCGAGGAACAGTGGCGAGTTCACCGGCGTCCAGTCCCCCACCACGTCGTTCCACCAGTGCAGGTTCGTGTAGAGGGCGGGGCGGCGCCCGGTCTCCTCGCGGTAGAGGTCGGAGAAGCCCATGATCCAGTCGCGCATCTCCTGCTGGGAGAGCCCGTAGTCGCGCGGGAGCCCGGAGTAGCCCTCGAGATCGAGCATGCCGGGCAGGGTGATGCCGTCCTCGGACCAGCCGCCGCCGTTGTTGAGGAAGAACTCCACCTGCTCCTGGGGCCCGCCGGAGTCGGGGCGGGCGAAGTGGTAGCCGCCGCGCACGAGCCCGGCACTGCCGGCCCCGATGTACTGGTGGTTGAAGGCGGGGCTGCGGTACGAGCGGCCCTCGGTGGCCTTGACGTAGGCGAAGCGGGAGCCGAGAGCGGCCTGGGCGGCCCAGTCCACCTCTCCCTGCCAGCCGGAGACGTCCTGTCCATGGATGCCGGCGGCCTGGGCCATAGGTGCGGCGAGGGCGGCGGCGCCGGTGCCGAGAGCGGCTGCGCCCAGCACGCCCCCTCGCAGCAGGGAACGGCGCGAGGTGCCGGCGGGCCCGGCAGCAGGAGAGACGGAAGGAGGAGGGGTGAGATGGCGGGGACGGTACGGGGACATGGCGTCTCCTGGGGGAAGCAGGGATGCAGGAAAGGTGGTGCGACGGTCATCACACCGTGCTCACGGTACGGGGTCGTGCTCGTGCAGGGTTCCCACGTTTCGCGTTCCCGGCGTGTCGCGGCGAACCGGACGGATCAGGAAGGGGGCGACCCAGTGTCTTCGACGAAGGCGTGCAGTGTGCCCAGGATCGTCGTCGCGGCCAGTTCGGTGATGTCCCGATCCTCCATCTGCTCACGCAGCATGAGGTCGATGAAGATGCCGATCAGCAGCTGCGCGAGATCCTCCGGGGCCAGCAGGGACCGGGCCCCGGAGGCCTCCAGGCGCAGGGTGAGCAGGGCCCCGATCCGGTCCCGGAGCCGCTCGCGCTGCACCGCGAGCGCGGCACGCATCTTCTCGTCGCGCAGCGAGCGCGCGATCGCATCGGAGTAGAGCAGGTACCACTGGCGCCCGAAGGGCCTGATCCCCTCGAACACCGCGAGCATCACGCCGGCGTCGTCGAGGTCGGGGACCTGCTTTGGCTCCGGCGGGGTACCGGAGGAGATCGCCTCCTCGACCGAGGCGTTCGCGATCGCGATGAGCTCGGCGGTGACCTCGTCGAAGAGCGCGGTGAAGACCTCCTCCTTGGTGGAGAAGTTCGAGTAGAAGGCGCCGCGCGTGAACCCGGCGGCCGTGACCAGGTCATCGACCGTCACCCCGTCGATCCCCTTCTCGACGAAGACCTCGAGGGAGGCCCGGACGAGCTTGGTGCGGGTGTTCTCCCGGCGCCGGGTGCCCGCGGACTTGGGTAGCGGCTCGAAAAGTTCGGTCATGGCTCCTCGTCGGGATGTGACGTCACAGCGGGTGCAACGGCTCTCACTGCCCCGTCGCCGGTTGTCGCCGGGGTGATGTGTCGATAGTATCGCAACGATACATGCGTGTATCGAATGCGTGGGCGTCTCGAAGCAGGCGGTCCGACGTCCCCTGCTCGTGCCCGTCCTGGAGGTCCCGTGTCCTCGTCCCTGTACCGCCTCGGCCGTCTGATGGCCTCCCTGCGCTGGAAGATCGTCGGCGGGTGGGTCGTGCTGCTGGTGATCATCGGCGGCCTCGCCGTCGGTCTCGGCGGCACCTTCGCCTCCGATATCGAGATCCCCGGCACCGAGGGCCAGCGCGGCATCGACAACCTGGCCACGCGCTTCCCGGAGATGGGCGGCACCGCCGGGCAGGTGGTCTTCGTGACCGAGGACGGCTCCGCCGTCGAGGAGCACCAGGACGAGATCGACTCGCTGATGACCGAGATCGGCGAGGTCGAGCACGTCTCCGTCGCCCCCTCCCCCTTCGATGAC
>JAKDUN010000235.1 GCA_030457675.1 Brachybacterium sp.
TAGCGCGTCTCGTTCGCAATGAGAAGGTCCGGGGTTCGAATCCCCGTAGCTCCACCACAGAATGAATGAAGAAGCGGCCTCTGACCTGGAAGTTCATCCAGGCAGAGGCCGCTTCTCCTGTGTCGTGCCGTCGTGCTCAGGGGACCGTGTACCCCGCGGCGCGGAACAGGTCGTACCACTCCGAACGTTCGAGCGGGACCTCGGAGCCGAGCGCGGCGTCGGCCACCCGCTGTGGTGTGGTGGTTCCCAGGACGACTTGCATCTGTGCGGGATGGCGCGTGATCCAGGCGACCGCGATCGCGATCGAGGGGACGTCGTACTTCGCTGCCAGTCGATCGATGACCTCGTTCAGCTCCGGATAGTCCGGGGAGCCGAGGAACGGTCCGTTGAAGAACCCTGCCTGGAACGGCGACCATGCCTGCACCGTGATGTCGTGCAGCCGGCAGTAGTCGATCAGACCGTCGTCGCGGGTGATCGATTGGTCCAGACCCTGCATGTTGGCCGCCACTCCCTGGGCGATCAGCGGTGCGTGGGTGATCGACAGCTGGACCTGATTGGCCACGATCGGCTGACGCACGGACGTGCGCAGCAGATCGATCTGGCGGGGCGTGTGGTTGGAGACACCGAAGTTGCGCACCTTGCCCGCGGCCTCGAGCTCGTCGAATGCCCGCGCGACCTCGTCGGGCTCCACCAGCGCATCCGGCCGGTGCAGGAGCAGGATGTCGATGTAGTCGGTGCCCAGCGCCGTGAGCGATCCCTCGACGGACTCGATGAGGTGCTTGTAGGAGAAGTCGAAGTACGGTCCCGACGGCACGATCCCGGCCTTCGTCTGGATCACCCAGTCGGCGCGCTCGCTCGCGGAGAGTTGGAGGGACTCGGCGAAGCGCCGTTCGCAGCCGTGCAGGTCGGAACCGTACACATCGGCATGGTCGAGGAAGCTGATGCCGGCGTCCCGAGCGGTGCGGACCAGGGTCCGCACCTCGTCATCGGTCTTGTCCTGGATGCGCATCAGTCCCAGGGTCACAGCGGGCGCCGTGATGTCCGTGCCGGGCAGGGTGAAGGTCTTCATGGTCGAGATCGTCTCCGTCGCGTCGTGGGGTGGTGGTCAGATGCCTGGTCGGTCAGTTCACCTCGAGCGGGTGACCGCCCACGCGTCCGGAGCCGTCGCCCGGATCGAGCGCATCGATCCGCGAGACCTCATCGGCGGTGAGCTCGAAGCCGAACACGTCGAGGTTCTGAGCCATCCGCTCGCGATGCGAGGACTTCGGGAAGACGATGATGCCGCGCTGCAGGTTCCAGCGGAGCACCACCTGGGCGGGCGAGACCTCGTGCGATGCCGCGGCCTCGGCGACGGCCGGGGTCTCGAACAGGGGGTACTTGCCCTGCCCCAGCGGCCCCCACGACTCGATGTGCATGCCGTGCTCGCTCGCCCACGCGAGGACGTCGCTCTGCTGGTGGGCCGGGTGCAGCTCGATCTGATCGACGGCGGGGGTGACTCCTGTGTCCTTGACGATGCGGTCGAGATGCTCGGGCAGGTGGTTGGAGACGCCGATGGAGCGGGACAGCCCCGCGTCGCGGATCTCGATGAGCTTCTCCCAGGCATGGGAGAAGGTGTCCTTCTCCGGGGTCGGCCAGTGAGTGAGGTACAGGTCGACGTACTGCAGGCCCAGCTTCTCCAGGCTCGCGCGGATCGCGTCGTGCGGGGCGTCGCCCGCCTGCTTGTCGTTCCACAGCTTGGTGGTCACGAACAGCTCCTCGCGCGGGATGCCGCTGTGAGCGATCGCGGCACCGACGCCGTCCTCGTTGCCGTAGATGGCGGCGGTGTCGATGTGCCGGTAGCCGAGCTCCAAGGCGGAGGTCACGGCCTCCTCAGCCTCCGCCGGGGGGATCTGGAAGACGCCGAAGCCGAGCTGGGGGATGCGGTGGCCGGAGTTCAGGGCGATGCGGGGAACAGATGTCATGCGCCTCAGAGTAGGAGCGGGTAATCTACACGTCCAACAGCTCGCACCGATGGTATTGAGAAGCAGGAGTGGTCAATGGAGATCCGGCAGATGGAATATGTGGTCGCCCTTGCCGAAGAGCGGCACTTCACGCGTGCTGCGGACCTCGCCGGCATCTCCCAATCGGGCCTCTCCTCGGCGATCCGCAAGCTCGAGGCGGAGCTCGGCACGTCGCTCTTCGACCGCACCACCCGCCGCGTCGAGCCGACCCCGGCCGGCCTCGCACTGGTCCCGCACGCCCGAGCGATCCTCGATGAGGCGGCCCGGGCCCGCGACGCCGTGGTCCGGGTCAGCCGCACCGTGACCGGTTCGCTGCGGATCGGCGCCGAGCAGTGCCTCGGACTGGTCGACGTCTCTGCCCTCCTCGAGCGCTTCCACCGCCGCTATCCGCTGGTGGAGACGGAGTTCGCCCAGGCGGGATCCCATGAGCTGGTGGAGGCCGTGCGCACCGGGGACCTCGACGTCGCCTTCGTGGCGACCAGTCGGCATCTCGGAGCCGTGCGGCACCTGCCGCTGGGCCACGAGCCCCTGGTCGTGCTGCTGCCGCCCGCGCACCCGTTGGCCGCTCACTCGGAGCTCAGCTGGCACCTGCTGGACGGCCAGGGCTTCGTCGACTTCGGGGCGTCCTGGGGAGTGCGCACCCTGAACGACGAATCCCTGGCGGCGCATGGGGTCACCCGACGCGTGCGCTGCAGCGTGAACGACGTCCACACCCTGCTCGACCTGGTCGGGCGCGGGCTCGGCATCGCCATCGTCCCGCAGCATGTCGCGGCGAAGCCACAGGCTGAAGGGCTGGTCCAGGCATCTCTGCCCGGGGCGACCTCCCAGGAGTGGACCGTCAGCGCGATCAGTCCGATGCACGAGCGGACGGACATCCCCGCAGGAATGCTGCTCGAGCTGCTCGGAGAGACCTGTCCGGGAACCGATGGCACGGATCTCTGCGACCAGGCAGACGCCCTCGCTCATCAGCTGGACGAGGATGCTCGGACTCCACAGCACGTCGACGGCTAGAGCGAGAGCGGCCGCAGCAGGAGGGTTCAGGACAGCTCGGGGGCCCGAGAACAGGGGCTGCGCTCAGATCATCACGCCGGTCCGCGCCAGCTGTGCTGCGGCGCGTGGCCCAGGACGGCGCGGGCCCGGTCGATCGACAGCAGCCTCCCGTTGCCCGCGATGTCGTCGGTGACCGGGACCTCCGGGAAGACCTCGGCGACGAGCTCGGTGTTCTCACGCGACATGACGGTGTCGGCGGCGGCGATGATGAAGCGCTCGAAGCCCGTCGCCCCGTGCTCGAGGTCGATGCGTACGAAGCCGGGGCCCCGTTCCCCGGACCGGTCGAGGTTGACGACCTGATGTCCATGATCCCGGAGTCCGCTGACCACCGTTCGTCCGAGCTTGCCCGAGCCACCTGTCACTGCGACTCTCCTGCGGCCATCCTGCACCATCGCTGGCGTTGTCGCCGCAGGGGGTTCTTCGCCGGAGCCTCGTGGCACCGGGGGGTATCGCCTCGCGGGGCCCCGGTACGCTCCTCACGGGAGCCGCACGGCATCGGGGGAGAGGACGTCCATGACGCAGAGCATCGTGCTGATCCACGCCATCCGCTCCTCGCGGACGATGTGGAAGGGGCAGGTGCGCCGCCTGCGCGAGCGCGGCTACGAGGTGATCGCCCCGGATCTTCCCGGGCACGGCCGCCGCCGCGAGGAGGAGTTCACGCTCGAGGGTGCGCTTTCGACCATCGACGAGGCCGTCGCGAGCTGCGCCCAGCCGCCGTTGCTGGTGGGCCTCTCGCTCGGTGGCTACCTCACCCTGCACTGGGCGGGCACCCATCCGAGCCGGCTCGCCGGCGTGGTCGCCGCGGACTGCACGATCGTGCCGGGCCCGGCGACCGCCCGGCTCTACGGGTTGTGGATCACGATGAAGGACTGGCTGCCCGGGGACTCCGATGCCCGGGTGGCCCGCTCCTTCGCCCGTCGGCACACCCGCAAGGCGGCCAAGCGCTACTACGGCGGCGGTCGCGCCCACGGAGTGGTCCGCGCAGTGGTGGGCCTCATCGGCGGTCTCGATCTGCTCACCGACATCGCGGCGATCCACGTCCCGATCACCTTCGTCAACGGTGAGCACGACCCCTTCCGACGCCACGAGGCCCTGTTCGTCGAGGCCGCACGGGACGGAGATCTGGTGATCCTCGCCGACGCCGGCCATATCGCGAACCTCTCCCGCCCGAAGCGGTTCGCGAGACTGCTGGACCAGTGTGCGCGAGCGAGCGTGGACGCGTGATCCCGGCGCAGATGACCGTTCCGGGGCCGGTGGTCCTGGTCCACGGCACCCGCACCTCCCACAGGCAGTGGGACCTCCAGCTCCCGTTCCTGCGCGCGGCAGGGAATCCGGTCACCACCCCGGACCTCCCCGGGCCCGGTGAGAGCAGGGAGACGCCGCGCGCAGGTCGTAGGCTGGGGGCATGCACCCCACCACGCTGCGCATCGGCTTCGTCCCCGGCGTCGAGCCCGATCGCTTCCTGCGCCGCTGGAAGTCGGGCCGCCGAAAGGCCTGGCTCGAGCTGGTCCCGGTCCCGCTCTCCCGCCAGCACGAAGCGCTGACGGGTGGCGAGGTCGACATGTGCTTCGTGCGGCTGCCGCTGAGCTCCGAGGAGCTGCATCTGGTGCCGCTGTGGGAAGAGCGGGCCGCGATCGTCGTGGGCACCGAGAACGCGCTCAGCCTGTACGACGAGATCGACGAGGGCGACCTCGAGGGCGAGACCGAGATCCCTGCCGCCCACACCGACGACGCCGCGGCACGGATCGCCGTCGCCGCGACCGGCGTCGGCTTCACCCGGGTGCCGCTGTCGCTGGCACGTCTCCACCATCGCAAGGACGCCGTCTCCCGCCCGCTGCGGGAGGGCGAGCCCACCCGTATCGCGCTCGCCTGGCCGCGGGAGGCGGACGACCCGCTGCGCCAGGAGTTCGTTGGCGTCGTGCGCGGGCGCACCGCCCGCTCCAGCCGCTGAGTCCCCGCCCACCGACGCACCGACACG
>JAKDUN010000236.1 GCA_030457675.1 Brachybacterium sp.
TACCTAGGGTTTGTCCCCCCGCCCTTATTCCCCTGTGCGTTGTGCCCGGTCGGTCCCCGCCCCGCCCGGGGGCGCCCCCCCCCGGGGGGGGGGGGCCGGGGGCGTTCCGGTACCCGGTCGAATCGCTGCGAAGCAAGCCGACGGTCATGTGGCGTCATGTGATCTGCGTCGGAACCTCCGAGAAGCTTTGACCGCATCGTGCGCATCTCAGTAGACTCTAGGTGCGTCCGGAGTGCCCTCTGGTCGTGACCCGGGACTGACCCGCGGACCTTTCGGGGCTGCGGGAGATGTCCTCCGCGAGGAGCGGATCCTCGCGGCGTGCCCGATTACGAGTCGGAGGCCATGCCCGGCCTCTTTCCCGCGGGCACCGATCACGGTCCTCCAGGACGCCCGGCAGGTGCCATCATCTGGCGGGCGGGTCGATCCGCAGAAGCTCCCGGGCCATGGGAGCTGCGTGTCGGGTCGCCGGCTGTGAGAACGGCCGAAGTTGTCGATCTGCCGGTGCGAACAGCGCCGGTGGCCGAACAGGAAGAGAAGCAGTGCCCACTATTCAGCAGTTGGTGCGCAAGGGGAGGGACGCCCGGTCGTCCTCCTCGAAGACGCCCGCGCTCCAGGGTTCGCCCCAGCGCCGCGGTGTCTGCACGCGCGTGTACACCCAGACCCCCAAGAAGCCGAACTCCGCGCTGCGCAAGATCGCGCGCGTGAAGCTCTCGACCGGCGTCGAGGTCACGGCCTACATCCCCGGTGAGGGCCACAACCTCCAGGAGCACTCCATCGTGCTCGTCCGCGGTGGTCGTGTGAAGGACCTGCCCGGCGTGCGCTACAAGATCGTGCGCGGCGCCCTGGACACCCAGTCCGTCAAGGGCCGCCAGCAGGCGCGCTCCCTCTACGGTGCGAAGAAGGAGAAGAAGTAATGCCTCGTAAGGGCCCCGCTCCCAAGCGCCACCTCGTCGTCGACCCGGTCTTCGGATCGCCGATCGTCACGCAGCTCATCAACAAGATCCTCCTGGACGGCAAGAAGACCGTCGCCGAGGGCATCGTCTACGGCGCGCTCGAGGGCGCCCGTGAGAAGAACGGCCAGGACCCGGTCGTCACCCTGAAGAAGGCGCTGGACAACATCCGGCCGTCCCTCGAGGTCCGCTCCCGCCGCGTCGGCGGTGCGACCTACCAGGTGCCGATCGAGGTCAAGCCCGGCCGCTCCACCACGCTGGCGCTGCGCTGGCTGGTCAGCTACTCCCGCGCCCGTCGTGAGAACACCATGACCGAGCGTCTGATGAACGAGATCCTGGACGCCTCCAACGGCCTCGGCGCCGCTGTCAAGCGCCGCGAGGACACCCACAAGATGGCCGAGTCCAACCGGGCCTTCGCTCACTACCGCTGGTGAGTCCTTGGTGGGGTCCGCTTTTCCGGGCGGACCCCACCGACTGTCCTTCGGCAGCTCCACCAGCATCCGTTCTCCAGAAAGGCACAGCCCGTGGCACTTGAAGTGCTCAGCGACCTGAACAAGGTCCGCAATATCGGCATCATGGCGCACATCGATGCCGGCAAGACCACCACGACCGAGCGCATCCTCTTCTACACCGGCGTGAACTACAAGATGGGCGAGACCCACGACGGCGCCGGCACGATGGACTGGATGGAGCAGGAGAAGGAGCGCGGCATCACGATCACGTCCGCCGCGACGACCTGCTACTGGCATGACAGCCAGATCAACATCATCGACACCCCCGGCCACGTCGACTTCACCGTCGAGGTGGAGCGTTCGCTGCGCGTGCTCGACGGCGCTGTCGCGGTGTTCGATGGCAAGGAGGGCGTCGAGCCCCAGTCCGAGACCGTCTGGCGCCAGGCCGACAAGTACGACGTGCCCCGCATCTGCTTCGTCAACAAGATGGACAAGCTGGGCGCTGACTTCTTCTTCACGGTCGATACCATCACCGACCGTCTCGGTGCGAAGCCGCTGGTCATGCAGATCCCGATCGGTGCGGAGAACGACTTCCGCGGCATCGTGGACCTGGTCGAGATGAAGGCCTACGACTGGCCGGACGTCCTCGAGGAGGACATGAAGGCCATCAACTCCAAGAAGGGCGATCCGGCGCTCGGCCAGTGGCAGCGCGAGATCCCGATCCCCGAGGACCTGGCGGACACCGTCGAGGAGTACCGCGGGAAGCTCGTCGAGGACGTGGCCGAGAGCTCCGAGGAGCTCATGGACAAGTACCTCGAGGAGGGTGACCTCACGGTCGATGAGCTCAAGGCCGGGATCCGCGCCATGACCATCGCCTCCGAGGCCTACCCGGTCTTCTGCGGCACCGCCTTCAAGAACAAGGGCGTCCAGCCCGTTCTGAACGGTGTCGTCGACTACCTGCCCTCCCCGCTCGATGTGCCCCCGATGGAGGGCCACAAGCCGGGCAAGGAGGACGAGGTCCTGACCCGCAAGCCGGAGTGGGACGAGCCCTTCTCGGGCCTGGCCTTCAAGGTCGCGGCGCACCCGTTCTTCGGGTCGCTGACCTACGTGCGCGTCTACTCCGGCCAGGTGAAGCAGGGCGATCAGATCCTGAACGCCACCACCGGCAAGAAGGAGCGCGTGGGCAAGCTGTTCCAGATGCACTCCAACAAGGAGAACCCGGTGGAGGAGGCCTTCGCGGGCCACATCTACGCCTTCATCGGTCTGAAGGACACCACCACCGGTGACACCCTGACGGATTCGGCGAACCCGATCCAGCTGGAGTCCATGAGCTTCCCCGAGCCGGTCATCTCGGTGGCCATCGAGCCGAAGACCAAGGGCGACCAGGAGAAGCTGGGTGTGGCCATCCAGAAGCTCGCCAAGGAGGATCCGACCTTCCAGGTGGAGCTCGATGAGGAGACCGGCCAGACCGTCATCAAGGGCATGGGCGAGCTGCACCTCGACATCCTCGTGGACCGCATGCGTCGCGAGTTCAACGTCGAGGCCAACATCGGCAAGCCGCAGGTGGCCTACCGCGAGACGATCAAGCGGACGGTGGAGAAGTTCGACTTCACCCACAAGAAGCAGACCGGCGGCTCCGGCCAGTTCGCCAAGGTCCAGCTGACCTTCGGCCCGCTGACCGATGCCGAGGACGGCGTGTTCTACGAGTTCGAGAACAAGGTCACCGGCGGTCGCATCCCGCGCGAGTACATCCCGAGCGTGGACGCGGGCATCCAGAGCGCCCTGCAGTCCGGCATCATGGCCGGCTACCCGGTCGTGAACGTCAAGGTCTCTCTCCTGGACGGCGCCTTCCACGACGTCGACTCCTCGGAGATGGCCTTCAAGATCGCCGGCTCCATGGCGGCCAAGGAGGCCCTGCGCAAGGCGCAGCCGGCTCTCCTCGAGCCCCTCATGGACGTCGAGGTCCGTACTCCGGAGGAGTACATGGGAGATGTCATCGGCGACCTGAACTCCAGGCGAGGTCTGGTCCAGTCGATGGAGGACGCGAGCGGGGTCAAGATCGTCCGTGCTTTCGTCCCGCTGTCCGAGATGTTCGGGTACGTCGGAGACCTGCGGTCCAAGACCCAGGGTCGTGCGATGTACACGATGCAGTTCGACAGTTACTCGGAGGTCCCCTCCAGCATCGCTGAGGAGATCGTCGCGAAGACCCGGGGCGAGTGAGACGAGGGGGAACAGGTAGGCTCCTTCTCCTGCTCCCCCTCTTCCATCGGGCCGCCTCCCACCAGGAGTGGCACCGATCCCGATCCAGAAGTACCACGATAAGAAGTCCTAGGAGGACACCATCATGGCGAAGGCCAAGTTCGAGCGGACCAAGCCGCACGTCAACATCGGCACCATCGGTCACGTCGACCACGGCAAGACCACGCTGAGCGCTGCGATCTCGAAGGTCCTGTACGACAAGTTCCCGGAGCTGAACCAGGCCCGCGACTTCGACACGATCGATAACGCGCCCGAGGAGAAGCAGCGCGGCATCACGATCAACGTCTCGCACATCGAGTACGAGACCGACAAGCGTCACTACGCGCACGTCGACGCCCCCGGCCACGCCGACTACGTGAAGAACATGATCACCGGCGCCGCTCAGATGGACGGTGCGATCCTCGTGGTCGCCGCCACCGACGGCCCGATGGCGCAGACCCGTGAGCACGTGCTGCTCGCCAAGCAGGTCGGCGTTCCCTACCTGCTCGCCGCTCTGAACAAGTCCGACATGGTCGAGGACGAAGAGATCCTCGAGCTCGTCGAGATGGAGGTCCGCGAGATGCTGACCGACCAGGGCTTCGACGAGGACGCGCCGATCATCCAGGTCTCCGCGCTGAAGGCTCTCGAGGGCGACGCCAAGTGGGTCAAGTCCGTCGAGGACCTCATGGACGCCGTGGACGAGTCCATCCCGGACCCGGTCCGCGACATGGATCAGCCCTTCCTGATGCCGATCGAGGACGTCTTCACGATCCAGGGTCGTGGCACCGTCGTCACCGGCAAGGTCGACCGCGGCAAGCTCGCGATCAACTCGGAGGTCGAGATCCTCGGCATCCGCAAGCCGCAGAAGACGATCGTCACCGGCATCGAGATGTTCCACAAGCAGATGGACGAGGCGTGGGCCGGCGAGAACTGCGGTCTGCTGCTGCGTGGCACCAAGCGTGAGGACGTCGAGCGCGGCCAGGTCGTGGCCAAGCCCGGCACCATCACCCCGCACACCAACTTCGAGGGCCAGGTCTACATCCTGTCCAAGGACGAGGGCGGCCGCCACAACCCGTTCTACTCGAACTACCGTCCGCAGTTCTACTTCCGGACCACCGACGTCACCGGCGTCATCGAGCTGCCCGAGGGCACCGAGATGGTCATGCCCGGCGACAACACCGAGATGTCGGTCGAGCTGATCCAGCCGATCGCCATGGAGGAGGGCCTCGGCTTCGCCATCCGTGAGGGTGGCCGCACCGTGGGCTCCGGCCGCGTCACCAAGATCACCAAGTGATCGCCGCGGGGGATACCCCGCAGCCGTGAGGCGCTCGCTGCGCGAGTGCTGAACAGCAGCAGAAGGCCCCGCA
>JAKDUN010000009.1 GCA_030457675.1 Brachybacterium sp.
GCGGTGGAGAACCAGCGGCCGACGTCCCCCGCGGGGCCGGCTGGGCCCGACCCGGCAGGGGAGAGGCGGTGGGTGCTCATTCCTCGAGGGTAGGGGGAGCGGGGTCCGCGGGCGGCGATGCGGGCACCTGGGGTGACGATGCCGGCCCCGCGGACGGCGCCGCACGACCGCCCGGGTGCGACGCAGGCCCAGGGCCCTGGCCACGGAGTAGACACCGAGTCCGCCGAGCACGGAGCCCGCGGTGGTCCACAGCAGCGGCACCAGCACGTGCTGGCCGTCCCTCGCCGCGCTCATCCCGGCAGCGGGAGGATCCCCTCGCTGCGGGCACCCCACTGCGTCGGCAGACCGGGCGCCGCCGGACCCTCGTCCCAGCCGGCTGTCATCAGCGCCAGCGCGATGAGCGTGCCCCCGTTCGCGGGCAGATAGGCGGGCAACCCCTCACGCTGGGGGAAGTGCCCGGCGGCATCGACGCGGTTCTTCACCGTCGGCAGCAGCAGTGCCTCGACGGCCGTCTCCGGACGGCCCAGCCGGGTCGCGGTCATGGCGAGCGCCGGGTAGTCCCAGCCCCAGGTCGAGTCCCAGTCCCAATCGGCCAGGACGTCATCGAGGGCGAGGTGCGCGGCCTGCGCGGGCACGGTGCCCGTCGGCGGCACCATGCCGTAGGCGAGCAGGTGCGAGGGGTGATCGGAGCGGTCCATCGCCCGCTCGCCCCGGAATGTCGACAGGCGTCCCTGCGCTGTGAGCGGGGCATGGATCCGGCGGGCGATCGCGGTCAGCTCACCCGCGGTGCGGTCGCCGCGCAGGTGCCGCCATCGATCGGCGATGCGCAGCGCCCAGGCGGCGTAGGAGAGTTCGAAGGCCGGGTCGTGCAGTCGGGCACGCTCGTCGACGTGCCGCTCCTGGGCCCCGATCACGGGCGGCCCGATCCCGAGTCCATCCGGGTCCTCGCGCAGGAGATCCACCAGGCACAGGGCGGTCTCCTCCACGATCTCCTGCAGCATCGGCTCAGTGGAGCTGCTCGGATCGGCGCGGCGCAGCAGCTCCGCGAGATGGATCGGGTGCGGCTGCTGCCAGATCAGGAACGGACCGATATCGCTCGGGGACTCCCGCAGGTCCGGCCCGATCTGCTTGGGCCAGCGCGCCCCGCGGCAGTGCTGCCTGGTGGCGGTGGCGCGCGCGACGGGCAGGGCCGCGGCGTAGAAGTCGACGCTGCGGCGCAGCGAGGGCGCATCACCCCACAGCGCGAAGTGCGCGGCATGCCACCAGTGCATCTCGAGGTGGAACTTCCCCCGCCACGAGTTGGCGAGCAGCCCGGTCTCGGCAGGGGGCATCGTCCCGGCGGCGTGGACGCGCTGGAGGTATCGCGAGAGCACCGCGCGTCGCTCCAGCTCGGCGGCGCGCGGATCCTCCGCCTCCCCCAGGTCGAGGGCTCCGGTGCCCTCCCAGTGCGCAGCCCAGAAGGCGGCGGCACGTGCGCGCACCTGCGGGCCGGTGAGGCCCTCCGCCAAGGATCCGGGGTCCGCCCGGCCGCTCAGGGCGATCTCCGGGGCGGTGCGGGGATGCAGCTGGAGCACGACATCCAGCGGCGTGTGGCCGTCCAGGGCCTCCGCGGGGTGCCCCACCGCGACCGTGTGCGCGGCCGGCTGGGACAGGGACGCCCCGTGCACGGCGACGTCGTAGGAGAGGTCATCCAGGTCCCGCCGGACACGACTCCCCTCGACCGCGGTGCGATGCGCCTCGGGTCGGTCCCAGTCGGAGGCGCGATCCCAGGCCCCGGTCCCGTAGGGGAACGTGAGCACCAGGTCCAGGCCCGGGGCGTCCAGGCGCAGCGCGAGGGCGTCATGGTGGGGGTCCGCAGTGGTGAGCACCTCGCAGGCCCTCCCCCGGAAGCGGAAGCGGGAGCGGATGGTCCCCCTCCACAGATCCAGCTGCTGCTCGGTGTCCTCGATCTCGGCGTCCTCCGGCGTGCGACCAGTGCGGCGATCCACGAGGGTGCACCGCAGCAGCGAAACCTTGTGCGGGTTCTCGCGGTACCAGGCGGCAGCGGGCCCGGGATCCTCGGTGCCGCCCGGGCCGTCGAGGTCGAGGTAGGAGGCCGGGCCGCGGTGTGTAGGGTACGTGCGCAGCAGGCTCTCCCAGCTCGTCGGCGGCGCGTCGGGGCTGGTGTGCCAGCCCCATTCCGCGAGGATGTTCAGGCGGGTCTCCTCACTGCCCGGGCCGCTGAAGGTCTGGGTGCCGGTGCGGTCCACGCCGACCGCGAAGGAGCCGTTGCCCACCGAGAGCACGGCATCGCTGCCGTCCCGCAGCACCGGATCGTGCCGGGAGACCAGGGCGCGCCGGTCGATGGAGGTGGGCATCATCCCGCGACGGCCGCGGTGGCCGGGCGCGCCAGGGCACTGCGGCAGGTGAGCATCGTCGATCCTCCGGGTCAGCAGCGGCCCTCCTGCGCAGGGCTCTGCGTGGGGTGTGCATCGCGGTCTGTGTCGCGAGTATCTGAGTCGTTTCACGACTGGATGGCCTTACCGTAGCCATGCGGCACCGGCCACACAAGGGGTCGCGTGCGGATGTCGCAGGCCAAGAGGCCTCGGCCCGGTCGACCTGCACGCCAGTACAATGCAACGACGGCATAACGGCCCTTGACAACGGTGCAGTGAAGCGCTTTCCTGGGGTGATCACGGCCCGTCGGCCGGTGACCCTCCGGTCATCTCGCCACGGAGTTCGAGAGCTCAGGAATGAAACCTTTCATCGCAGTTCCTCCGCACCGTCGGCAGAGTCCTTGTCGACTGCGGTGCGGGGAGCCGCACAGCGACTCATCCGGATCGGGCACCCGCCCGAACGGCACAGGACCAGGGACCGCACCGGTCCGATGCAGCGCGGGGCACCTCGCCCCGGGATCAAAGGAGATCTGATGTTCACTCGACGTAGCGCACTCGCCCTCGGCCTCGCCTTCCCCGGCCTTGCCGGACTCGCGGCCTGCGGCCCCAACGCCACCGGCGGCGGCAGCGGCGGTAGCGGGTCCGAGGACGGCTCCGCCTCGCTCCGGCTCGCCTGGTGGGGGAACCCCACCCGGAACGAGAACACGGAGCAGGTCGCGGAAGCCTTCAAGGAGGTCGACGACTCGATCTCCCTCGCCCTGGAGCCCGGGGAATGGAGCGGCTACTGGGACAAGCTCGCCACCCAGACCGCCGGCGGCGACACCCCCGACATCATCCAGATGGACGAGAAGTACATCGCCGAGTACGGCGGCCGCGGCGCGCTGTTGAATCTTGCCGACGCCGGCCTGGACACCTCCGAGTTCGCCGAGGGCTCGGTCGAGGTGGGAGAGCTGCCCGAAGGGGGCCTGGTCGCCATCAACGCCGGCCTGAACGCGATGACCTTCCTGATCAACCCCGCAGTGTTCGAGGAGGCCGGCGTCGAGATCCCGGATGACACCACGTGGACCTGGGACGACCTCATCGACACCGCCGTCCAGATCACCGAGAACACCCCCGAGGGCACCTGGGGGATGAGCCAGATCGCGCCCGTGCAGGCGCTGTTCCAGGTGTGGGTGCGTCAGCAGGGGCAGGACCAGTACAAGGACGGCGGGCCCGGCTTCGACGCCACCGTCGGCACCTCGCTCCTGGAGTTCGCCCAGCGGATCCAGGACTCCGGGGCGGGCCCCGAGGCCTCCGTCTCCGTCGAGGACGCCGCGCAGTCGCTGGACCAGACGCTGTTCTCCACCGGCCGGGTCGCCATGACGGTCGCCTGGTCCAACCAGGTCGTCGCCCACGATCAGGCGGTCGAGGGCGGGGTCGTCGTCATGCGGCCCCCGTCGACGACCGGCTCCGCCGACGATGCCCAGCTCTGGTACAAGGCCTCGATGTACTGGTCGATCTCCGCGAGCAGTGCGAACCCCGAGGCCGCACTCAAGGTCGTCGACTTCCTCGTGAACTCCCCGGATGCCGGGGAGATCCTCGGCGTCGAGCGCGGGGTGCCCGGCAACCTGGCGGTCCGCGAGGCGATCACCCCGGATCTCACCGAGGCCGACATGCTGGCCGTGGACTACCTCAACGCGATCGAGTCCGAGCTCGGCGCCGCTCCCGAGATCACCCCTCAGGGCGGGGGCGAGTTCGAGAACATCCTCAAGCGCGCCGGGGAGGACGTCCTGTTCGGCAACATCACTCCCGAGGAGGGCGGGCAGCGGCTCGTCGACGAGCTGGCCGCGGCCCTGTCCTGATCCTCATCGTCCTGATCACCCCGGCACCTGCCCCGCAGATGCGGTCCGGTGCCCCGACCCGGGTCTCTCGGACGACGGTTCGACCGTGCCGTGCGACCCGCGGGTCGACCGGGTGGCACGCCGCCCGCCGATCCGCGGATCGGCCCCCAGCGCAGAAGGGAGTGACCGTATGAGTGCGGTCGGAGAACTGACACAGATGGTGTCGAGCCGCAAGAAGGGCGGTGTCAAGGAGAAGCATCCCGACAACAAGCCGGCGCTGGTCTTCATGGCCCCGTGGCTGATCGGCCTGCTGGGCATCACGATCCTGCCGATGATCGCGTCCCTCGCGCTCGCCTTCACGGACTACAGCCTGCTGGCCCCGCCGGAGTTCACGGGCCTGGCGAACATCAAGGAGATGATCGCCGATACCCGGCTGCACAACTCGCTGATCGTCACCTTCACCTATGTCCTGGTGGGGACGCCGCTGCAGCTGATCGCCGCGCTCCTGCTGGCGGTGGTGCTGAATCAGGGGATGAAGGGGCTGTCCTTCTACCGCTCGGTGTTCTATCTGCCCTCGCTGCTGGGCGGCTCCGTGGCGATCTCGATCCTGTGGCGCCAGATGTTCGGGGCGAACGGTCTGGTCAACCAGGTCGGCGCGATGCTCGGCTTCGAGAACCTGCCCGGCTGGGTCTCGAACCCGGATACCGCGCTGAGCACGATCATCCTGCTGCACGTGTGGACCTTCGGGTCCCCGATGATCATCTTCCTGGCCGGGCTGCGGCAGATCCCGCAGATGTACTACGAGGCCGCCTCCGTGGACGGAGCCTCGAAGGTCTCGCAGTTCTTCCGGATCACGATCCCGCTGCTCACCCCGATCATCTTCTTCAACGTGGTCCTGCAGGTGATCAACGCGTTCCAGACCTTCACGCAGGCGTTCGTGGTCTCCGGCGGCACCGGCGGCCCCTCGGACTCGACGATGTTCTACACGCTGTACCTCTACCAGAAGGGCTTCGGCCAGTTCGACATGGGGTACGCCTCCGCGATGGCGTGGCTGCTGCTGATCATCGTCGCGATCTTCACCGCCATCAACTTCTTCGTCTCCAAGTTCTGGGTGTTCTACGATGACTGATCTGCAGACCTCACCGGCCGCTTCCGCGGCCCGCGCTCCCGGCACCGGCAGCTCCTCGACGATCCAGGTGCGTCCCCGCCCCCGACGTCTCGTGCGCCGCACGATCAAGCACGTGGTGATGATCGCGGCGTCGATCGCGATGGTCTATCCGCTGCTGTGGATGGTGGTCTCCTCCCTGCGGCCCAATGACGAGATCTTCCGCAATCCCAGCCTGTTCCCGCTGTCCTTCAACACCGAGAACTACGAGATCGGCTGGAACGCGCTCGCGGAGCCGTTCAGCCACTACATCCTCAACTCGACGGTGCTGGTGCTGGGCTGTGTGGTCGGCAACCTCGTCGCCTGCTCGCTGACCGCCTATGCGTTCGCGCGCTTGAAGTTCTGGGGCCGCAACATCGCCTTCGCGGTCATGCTGATGACCCTCATGCTGCCGATCCACGTGGTGATCGTGCCGCAGTACATCCTGTTCAGCCAGACCGGCTGGGTGAACACGATGCTTCCCCTGATCCTGCCGAAGTTCCTGGCCACCGATGCGTTCTTCGTGTTCCTCATGGTCCAGTTCATCCGCGGCATCCCCAAGGAGCTGGACGAGGCGGCCCGCATCGACGGCTGCGGCCACTTCCGGATCTTCTTCCAGGTGATCCTGCCGCTGATGCTGCCGGCGCTGGCGACCACCACGATCTTCACCTTCATGTGGATGTGGAACGACTTCTTCGGCTCGCTGATCTACCTCACCACGCCGGAGAACTTCACCGTGCCGCTGGCGCTGCGTCAGTTCCTGGACACCCAGGGCGCCTCGAACTGGGGCGCGATGTTCGCGATGTCGGTCGTCTCCCTGATCCCGCTGTTCCTGGTGTTCCTGTTCGGCCAGCGCTTCCTGGTCAAGGGCTTCGCCACCACGGGCATCAAGTAGTCCGCCGGTCGGCGCTCTCGCCTCCGCAGCTCGTCGCCCCACCCTCATCACCCTCGCACCTACCCACGGAGAAAGCCCCATGCGCACCCGTTACGCCCTGATCGGTTCCGGCCACCGCGCCCAGATGTACCTCGATGCGATCGCCGGACCCCACGCCGACGTCGCCGAGCTGGTGGCGCTGCTGGATGTGAACCCCGCCCGTCGCGAATTCCATCGGGACCGGGTCCCGGCCTTCGCGGACGTGGTCCTGGCCGGCCCCGAGCAGCTCGAGGACGTCATCCGTGAGCAGCGCGTGGACCGGGTGATCGTCACCAGCGTGGACCGTCTGCATGCCGAGCACGTGGTGCGCTCGCTGGAGGCGGGGGCCGACGTGGTGGTCGAGAAGCCGCTGACCATCGATGCGCCCTCGGTCCGTGCCATCCAGGACGCGATCGACCGCACCGGCCGCAGCGTGGTGGTGACCTTCAACTACCGCTACAGCCCCCGCAACACCGCGCTGAAGCAGGTCATCGCCTCCGGGGAGATCGGCGACGCCGTCTCGGTGACCTTCGAGTGGGTGCTGGACACCCAGCACGGTGCGGACTACTTCCGCCGCTGGCACCGCGACAAGGCCAACAGCGGAGGCCTGTTCATCCACAAGGCCGCCCACCACTTCGACCTCGTGAACTGGTGGCTCGCCGACACCCCGACGCGGGTCTACGCTCGCGGCGGGCTGCGCTTCTACGGCGCCGACGCCGCCTCTGAGCGGGGCCGGCCCGCCCTGCCCGAGCGCGGCACACATGACGGGCCGCACGATCCCTTCGAGCTGGATCTGCGCTCGGACGAGCGGCTCGAGGCGCTCTACCTCAAGGCCGAGCAGCACGACGGCTACCAGCGCGACCGCTCCGTGTTCGACTCCGGCATCACCGCCGAGGACAACCTCACCGCGCTCGTGGACTATGCGCGCGGCGCCGTGCTGACCTACGCCCTGAACGCCCACAGTCCCTGGGAGGGCTACCGGGTCGCAGTCAACGGCACCGCCGGCCGCGCCGAGCTCGAAGTGGTCGAGCGCGCCGAGGTGATCGCCCAGGACCGGGACGGTCGCGCCCACGTCGACCCGAGCGCCGTCGCGGTGACCGGTGACGAGTCCGGTGTGCGGGAGCGCGGCGAGCGCCTGGTGGTGCAGAAGCACTTCGCCCCGGCCCGCGAGGTGGAGATCCCCGAGGGCACCGGCGGGCACGGCGGCGGCGATGCGCTGCTGCTGCGGGATGTGTTCGTCGGCCCCGTGCAGGATGAGCTCGGGCGTCCCTCCGACCATCGCGACGGGATCCGTGCGATCTCGGTGGGCATCTGCGGCAACGTGTCCCTGGAGACCGGGGCGCCGGTCGACGTCGCCAGCACGCTGGGCGTGGACCTCGCCCGCGCCGCCGGTACGGTGCGGGCATGAGCGTCCCCGCCTGGTCCGGCACTACATCCCCCGCCGCCTCCACTGCCGCCTCCACCGTCGACTCGTCGGCGCCGGTGCGCGTCGCACTGATCGGCACCCGCGGCTATGGCGCCAGTCACCTGCGGAATCTCGCCCGCCTGGCCGAGGCAGGGATCGCCCGACTGGTCGGGGTGGTCGACGTGGCCGAGCCGCCCGAGGAGCTCCGCGGCATCCATCACAGCTCGCTCGCGGCGCTGCTGGAGACGGTCGAGGAGCACGACCGCCCCGAGGTCGTCGCCATCGCCACCCCGATCGGCACCCATGTGCCGCTGGCCACCGAGGCGCTCGCCGCCGGTCTCGATGTGTACCTCGAGAAGCCGCCGGTGCCCGCGCTCTCCGACCACGAACCGCTGTGCGATGCGGCCCGCGCCGCCGGGCGCAGCGTGCAGGTCGGCTTCCAGGCCCGCGGTGGGGCCGGCGTCGATCTGCTCGCGGCGGAGGTCGCCAAGGGCACCCTCGGCGAGGTCACCGCTGTGCGGGTGCACGGCGCCTGGCTGCGCGAGCGCGCCTACTACCACCGCTCCGCCTGGGCGGGGCGGCGCCGGATGGATGGCCGCCGGGTGGCCGACGGCGTGGCCACCAACCCGCTCGCCCACGCCGTGCATGCCGGGCTCGCCATCGCCGGGATCCACCGCGTCGCGGACATCGCCACGATCACCACCGAGCTGCGCCGCGCCCACGACATCGAGGCCGACGACACCACCTTCCTGCGGATCGACCCCGCCGGGGACGGCCCCGCCGTGGTGTGCGCGCTGACCACCACCGCCCCGGCGCAGCACGCCCCCTGGGTGGAGATCGTCACCGCTTCCGGCACGCACCGGTTGCTGTACACCGAGGACCGCTCCGTGCGCACCGCCGCCGACGGAACGAGCGAGGAGCTCGGCCACGAGCGGACCGACCTGATGGAGAACCTCCTGGCCCACGTGCGCGACCGCAGCGTGCCACTGGTGTCACCGCTGGAGGCCGCCGCTGCCTTCACCACCGTGCTCGAGGCCATCCAATCCGTCCCCGACCCGCTGCCGATCACGGCCGACGCGGTCGACTGGCAGGGGGAGGGCGAGCAGGCCCACCCGGTGGTCCGGGGCATCGAGGCGACGCTGAAAGAGGCGCTCGAGGCCGGGCGGCCCTTCAGCGAGCTTGGCGTCGCCTGGGCGCGCGAGGACGCCGTGCACCGCTGGAGCCCGCCGGGGGAATCGGCGCAGGCAGGTCGCGCCTGACCCCGGTCACGCCCGGGGAGAGCAGGATGGGGAGAGGTGAGCGCCCGGCCGCGATACAGTCGCGGCATCGAGGTCACGGGCGATGTCCCGGTGACCATGTCGTTGACTGAGGACGGTGGGCCGTGGCCGGAGGCCATCTGGTGAGCATGAAGGATGTCGCGCGGACTGCCGGCGTCTCCGTCGGCACGGTCTCCAACGTGCTGAACCGCCCCGACGTCGTCTCCCCGGACCGGCGGGAGCGGGTCGAGGACGCGATCGCCGAGCTCGGCTACGTGCGCAACGATGCGGCCCGCCAGCTCAAGCTCGGCCAGTCCCGCACCGTCGGCACCATCGTGCTGGATTCCGCCAACCCGTTCTACGGCCAGCTGGTGGGTGGGGTGGAGGCCGCCGCCGAGGACTCGCAGCTGATGGTCATCGCCGGCAGCACCGGGAACCGGGAGCGGCGGGAGCGGCTGTACCTCTCACTGTTCGAGGAGCAGCGGGTGCGGGGGATCCTGCTCGCCTCCACCGGCGGCACCGCGGAGCTCGTCGAGGCCATCCGCGGCCGCGGCACCCCCGTGGTGCTCGTCGAGAGCGCGCCCGACGCCCGCGGCTCCTCGGTGAGCGTGGACGACATCGCCGGCGGAGAACTCGCGGTGCAGCACCTCGCCTCCCTGGGGCGCCGCCGCATCGGCGTGGTCGCCGCGCGCCACGACCTGCACCAGGTCGCCGACCGGCTGCGCGGGGCGAGACGGGCCGCCGAGGCCGCCGGCATCGAGCTCGAGGTGCTCGAGGCGGAGGATCTCACCGTGCTCGCGGGCCGCACCATCGGCGAGGCCGTCGTGGCCCGCTCGGCCGCCGAACGGCCCGATGCGGTGTTCTGCGTCAACGACCTGCTCGCCGTGGGCGTGCTGCAGGCCTTCGCCTTCCGCCACCAGGTCGCAGTCCCCGAGGAGATCGCGCTGGTGGGCTATGACGACATCGACTTCGCCCGCTCCACCGTGGTGCCCCTGACCTCCGTGGCTCAGCCCGCCGATCTGATGGGCCGCACCGCGCTCGCCCTGCTCGAGGAGGAGATCGCCTCCCCCGATGCCGCGCCGCGGCGCGTGAGCTTCACTCCGAAGCTGGTCGAGCGGGAGTCGACGACGGGCTGAACGCCACCGGATGCCGTCACCTGTCCATGTTCTTCGTAGACTCGAGTGATGGAAGCCCCGGTGCTGGACGTCTCCAGCTGGTCGCCCTTAGATGAAGAGTGGCTGGGTGAGCAGGAGAAGGTGTGGCTGGCTGAGCCAGATGGCCCACCGGGTGCATCGAGGGCGGCCTGGCTGTTCAAGCCCTCGCGTCGCACGGAGCTGCCGGGAAGGCGAGGGGCGTCGCCCCGGAGGTTCACCTGGTCCGACGCTGGCTCTGAATGGATCGCGCATCAGCTCGCGGCGTTGATCGGCGTGCCCTCGGCCGAGATCCGCCTCGCACGGAGAGAGGGTGTGTCAGGTGCCCTTTCACGCGACGTCAGCTCGCCGCGCGAGGATCTGCACGGCGGAGACCTGTTCCTCTCCGAACTGCTGGGGCGTGACTACATTCCGAACGCTGAAAAGGCCCGCAACCGGAGAGGGCACAACCTCGAGGTGATCGGCCGGGTGCTTGACGGGCTGGATGGGCCGGCAACGGGCAGCGGGGCGAACGCGCAGGAGACGTTCGCGGGGTATCTCCTGCTCGATGCCTGGATCGGCAACACCGATCGGCACTGTGACAATTGGGCCCTGACGATCGATGGCTCGGTGCGCCGGCTGGCCGCCAGCTTCGATCATGGCTCCGCTCTCGCTGCAGGCAAGGAGGACTCCTTTCTGGCTCGCACGGATCCACGAGATTTCGCCGACGGAGCTATGGCCATGAAGTTCGAAAACGGCAAGAATGTTCACCTGGCCGACCTCGCCCTCGACGGAATGGATCGTTGGGGAGGACCGTGGCTCGACGCGCTGGCAGAGATCGGTGTGGGCGACGAGCGGGCCGTCGTCGATGCCGTGCCAGGATTGTCGGAGCTCCGACGTAGGTTCATCTGTCGACTGCTCGAGGAGAACAGAAGGAGGTTGTCGACGCCATGACCACACTGGCCACGCTTGCACTCAGCGATGAGGGCACGGTTCTCGACGTCGCTCGCAGCTTCCTGGTCACTCGGCAGGATCGCAGCAGTCGCAGCTACTCGCGTCTCGGCGTGCTCTCAGCGCTCAGGGAGGGATGGGCCTTCCGGTACTTCCGCGAGGTCGAGCGCGATCCTGCGACGCCGAGGCTGCCGGGATTCCCTGATGCGTCGATCGTTGCTGAGTCGCCGTTCCTGTTCCCGCTCTTCGCCCAACGAGTCATCTCATCGCGCAGGCCGGATAGAGCCGAGGTGCTCGACTCGCTGGGACTGGACGAGGCGGCGACCACCTTCGAGATCCTCGCGAGGAACGGTGGGCGTCGACAGGGCGACACCATCGAGCTCATCCAGCTGCCGACGCCTCATCCGGACGGCGGGGACGTGCTCGAGTTCCTCGCCCACGGCGTGCGATACCGCAGCGTCGAGGAACAGCGGGCGATCGACGGCCTCTCCGCCGGAGACGAGCTCCAGATCGTCCCCGAGCCCTGCAACCAGGCGGACCCCGAGGCGCGCCTGGTGAGTACGAAGGAGGGAACCGGCGTGGGGTGGGTCCCCGGTCCGCTGCTTCCGCTTCTCGAGCGGGCGGGCTCGGTCTCTGCAGGCGTCGCCCATGCGAACCCCAGCGGGACGAACCCCCACCTGCGACTGCTGGTACGACTGCGCGGTGAGCTGATCAGCGCCGCCCACTTCGACGATTCGCGGTGGGACCTGGTCGCCTGACCCCGCTCAGACCCCCGGGGTGAACCTCTCCACCTCCACGCTCGCTCGCACCAGGTCGCGGAGCGCTCCGGGCCCGTCGGGGATCGCGCCGAGAGCGCGGCACTGCAGCGCCACGTTCCCGAGCGTCGTCGCCTCCATCGGACCGGCGACCACCTCGGTCCCCAGCGCCTCGGCGGTGAGACGGTTCAGCAGCGCGTTGCGGCTGCCGCCACCGACCACGTGCAGCCGCTCCGGCAGCGGCACGCCCGCGAGGTGGCAGGCCGTGTGCAGTTCCTCGCGATAGGTCTCGGCGAGGGACTCGAGGACGCAGCGCACGATCTGCGCGGGAGTCGACGGCGAGCGGTCCTCGTCCGAGATCACGGTCGCCGCCGCGCGCACCCGATCGGCCATCCGACCGGGGGCGAGGAAGTCCGGGTCGGTCGGGTCGATCCGGAAGCGGTCGCCCGGCGCGGCGGCGGCCGCGTCCAGCAGGTCCGCGAGGTCGATGTGCGCACCGTCCTCTTCCCACTGCCGGATCGACTCGCTGACCAGCCACATCCCGGCGACGTTCTTGAGCAGGCGGACGTTCCCGCCCACCCCGGCCTCATTGGTGAAGCCCGCCTCCTGTGCCTCCTCGGTGAGCACCGGCGAGGAGAGCTCGAGACCGATGAGGGACCAGGTGCCGGAGGAGATGTAGGCGACCGGGCCGGCGCCGGATGCCGGGACGGCGAGCACCGCCGAGGCGGTGTCGTGGGAGCCGACGGCGATCACCGGCACCTCTCCGATCCCGAGCTCGCGGGCGAGCGCCGGCAGTACCGTGCCGAGCTGTTCACCGGGCGTGATCAGCGGAGCCAGGAGGGCTGGGTCCACCCCGGCGGCCTCGAGCAGCTCGGGGGCCCACCCCTCGCCATCCGTCACGAGCATCCCCGTGGTGGAGGCGTTGGTGCGCTCCGTGCGACGCCGGCCGGTGAGCAGGTAGCCGATCAGGTCCGGGACCATCAGCGCGGTGCTGCCGGGCGGGAGGCCCGCCAGACGGTGCTCGGCGGCGAGCTGGTACAGCGTGTTGAAGGGCTGCTGGGCGATGCCGGTGAGCGCGAACTGCCGCTCCCGGGAGACGCGCCGGGCGACCTCGTCCGCGACGCCGTCGGTGCGGGCGTCGCGGTAGGCGATCACCTCACCGATCCGGGTCCCGGAACCCAGCACGGGCTGGCCGTCGACGCCGAGCCGGTCCGGCCCGACGAGCCCGTAGTCCACCGCCCAGGAGTCCACTCCGATCGAGGAGAGCCCGGGCAGGCCGCGCACCAGGGCGAGGTCGCGGGCCTCGGCAAGCCCCTGCCGGATCTCCGCCCACAGGGCCTCGAGGTCCCAGCACAGGTGACCCTTGCGCTCCACCAGCGCGTTCTCGAAACGGTGCGCGGCGACCAGCTCGATCCGGCCGTGGTCCACCACCCCGAGCATCACCCGGCCCGAGGTCGCGCCGAGGTCGATCGCGGCGACGGCGTGCGGGGCGCTCATCGCAGGAAAGCGGCGGCCACCCCGGCGTCCACCGGGATGTGCAGGCCGGTGGTGTGCGAGAGGTCCCCGGCGGTCAGCGCGAACACGGCGTTCGCGACGTTCGCGGGCAGCACCTCGCGCTTCAGCAGGGTGCGCTGGGCGTAGAACGCGCCGAGGTCCTCCTCCTCGACGCCGTACACCTTCGCCCGGCTCGCGCCCCAGCCGCCGGCGAAGATGCCGGAGCCGCGCACGACGCCGTCGGGGTTGATGCCGTTGACGCGGATCTGGTGGCCGCCGAGTTCGGCGGCCAGCAGCCGCACCTGATGCGCCTGATCGGCCTTGGTCGCCGAGTAGGCGATGTTGTTGGGCCCGGCGAACACGGAGTTCTTCGAGGAGATGTAGATGATGTCCCCGCCCATGGCCTGGTCGATCATCATCCGGGCCGTCTCGCGCGAGACGAGGAAGGAGCCGCGTGCCATCACGTCGTGCTGGAGGTCCCAGTCCTTCGCGGTGGTCTCCAGCAGCGGCTTGGACAGCGACAGGCCGGCGTTGTTGACGATCAGGTCGAGCCCGCCGAAGGCGAGCACCGCCTCGGCGACGGCCTGCACCACGGCCTCTTCGTCGGAGACGTTGGCGCGCAGCGCCACCGTCTTGTCGGGCCCGCCCAGCTCCTCGGCGACCTGCTCGGCGTTCTCGAGGTTCAGATCGGCGATGACCACGCACGCCCCCTCGGCGACGAGCCGCTCGGCGGTCGCCTTGCCGATGCCGGAGCCGCCGCCGGTCACCAGCGCCACCCGGGTCGCGAGCGGCTTGGGCTTCGGTCTGCGCTGCAGTTTCGCCTCCTCGAGGGCCCAGTACTCGATGCGGAACTTCTCCGACTCGTCGATGGGCGAGTAGGTCGAGAGCGCCTCGGCGCCGCGCATCACGTTGATGGCGTTGACGTAGAACTCGCCGGCCACACGGGCGGTCTGCTTATCGGTGCCGAAGCTGAACATGCCCACGCCCGGGACCAGCACGATGGTCGGATCCGCGCCGCGCATGGCGGGGGAGTCGGGCTCCGCATGACGCTCGTAGTAGGCGGAGTAGTCCGCGCGGTAGGACTCGTGCAGCTCTTTCAGCCGCGAGATCGAGTCCTCGACCGAGGCATCCGTCGGCAGGTCCAGCACGAGCGGCTTCACCTTGGTGCGCAGGAAGTGGTCGGGGCAGGACGTGCCCAGCTCCGCGAGCGCTGCGAGCTTCTCGCCCGCGAGGAACTCGTGCACGACCTCGGTGTCGGTCCAGTGCCCGACCATCGGGGCGTCGGTCGAGGCGAGGCCGCGGAGCACCGGGAACAGGGCCGAGGCCTTCGCCCGGCGCTCCGCCGCCGGCAGTGCCGCGCGGGCGGCGTCGTGCGCACCGAACGGCTCGGAAGCGCCGGTGCGCTCGATGAACTCCGTCGCTTCGGCGATGATCCGCAGCGAGTTCGCCTGCGCCTGTTCGGAAGTCTCGCCCCAGGCGGTGATGCCATGCCCACCCAGGATGCAGCCGATCGCGGAGGGGTTCTCCGCCTTGATCGCGGCGATGTCCAGGCCCAGTTGGAAGCCCGGCCGGCGCCACGGCACCCACACCACGGCCTCGCCGAAGCACTCACGGGTCAGGCGCTCGCCATCGGCTGCGGTCGCGAGCGCGATCCCGGCATCGGGGTGCAGGTGGTCCACGTGAGGCGCCTCGACCAGGGCGTGCATCGCGGTGTCGATGCTCGGTGCGGCGCCGCCCTTGCCGTGCAGGCAGTAGTCGAAGGCCGCGACCATCTCGTCCTCGCGGTCCACGCCCGGGTAGACGTCCCGCAGGGCACGCACCCGGTCCAGGCGCAGCACCGCCAGGCCCTTCTCCTGCAGCGTGCCCAGGTCCCCGCCGGAGCCCTTGACCCACAGCAGCTCGGTCTCCTCCCCGGTGACCGGATCGGTGGCGGTGCCCTTGGCGGAGGTGTTCCCGCCGGCGAAGTTGGTATTGCGCGGATCCGCACCGAGCGTGTTCGAGCGGGCGAGCAGGGCGGCGACGGTCTCGTGGGCAGTGCTGTTCTCCGCCATGCTCAGGCGCCCCATCCCATCTGGTTCCCGCCCACGCGCTCCGCGGCGACCTTCTCCTCGTAGCCGCTCGCGCGGAAGGCTGCGAAGGGATCCGCGGGCAGGCCGCGCTCCTCGCGGAATGCCGCGAGCGCCGGGCGCACGTCGGTCCAGAAGGCATCCATCAGGATCGCATTCGCCTCGAGCACGTCGTGGCGATCCTGGGCCGCGGCGAGCGCCTCGCGATCCACCAGCAGCGCCTTGGCCAGGGTCTCCTGCACGTTCAGCACCGAGCGGATCTGGCCCTGGATCTTCGACTCCAGGTTGTGGCACTGATCGAGCATGAAGTTCACGCCCGCGGCCGGGCGGTGCGCCTCCTGCTGGACGATCTCGAACAGGATCCGGAACAGCTGGAACGGATCCGCGGCGCCCACGATCAGGTCGTCGTCCCCATAGTTGCGGGAGTTGAAGTCGAAGGCCCCGAGCCGGTTCTGGCGCAGCAGCTGGGCGACGATGAACTCGATGTTCGTGCCCGGGGCATGATGCCCGGTATCGAGCACCACCTGCGCCTGCTCGCCGAGGGCCAGGCAATGCAGCAGGCTCGTGCCCCAGTCCGGCACATCGGTGTGGTAGAACGCCGGCTCGAAGAACTTGTACTCCAGCACCAGGCGCTCGCCCTCCTGGAGGCCCTGGTAGATCTCCTGCAGCGACTCCGCCAGACGGTCCTGGCGGGCACGGATCGAATCCTGGCCGGCGTAGTTGGTGCCGTCGGCCAGCCAGATCTTCAGCTCCTTCGACCCCGTCGCGCGCATGACATCGAGGCACTCGAGGTGATGGTCGATCGCCCGCCGGCGCACGGACTTCTCGCCGTGGGTGAGGGAGCCGAACTTGTACTCGTCGTCCTGGAAGGTGTTCGAGTTGATCATCCCCAGCGTCATGCCCTGCTCGGCGGCGTACTCGCGCAGCGCACCGAAGTCCTCGACCTTGTCCCAGGGGTAGTGCAGCGAGACCCGCGGCGCCGAGCCGGTGAAGGCGTGGGTCTGCGCGGCGTCGGCGATCTTCTCGAAGGGGTCGCGCGGAGTGCCGGGAGTGCCGAACACCTTGAAGCGGGTGCCGGAGTTCCCGTAGCCCCAGCTGGGTACTTCGATCGAGAACTCGGCGAGGTCACGGGTGACCGCGGCGGGGAGGGCAGGAAGAGTGGCCACGATGGCTCCTTCGACGGGGTGGGCAGGAAGAGTGGCCACGATGGCTCCTTCGACGGGGTGGGTCGCGCGCCCCACGCCGCGGTGGCGGAGAAAGCACGCATTGAAACGACTCAAGACGACCGTAACATGAGTCGGGTTGCCGCACCAGACAGCGTGGAAGACGGGGCGGCGTGCAGGGGTGGGGTCGCGGGAGAGCCCTCTCGGTGCACGATGGGAAAGCGGTTGACAGGGTGGCTGGAACCACTCATCCTGTAGGTGTATCCGGGTCGATGGCCGCACCATGCTCGAGCCCGTCGACGACTCCCTGTTCGCCTCCCCGGACGACGCGGCTCCGCACGGGGTCACCACGATGCAGAACCCGTCGCCGATCAGCGAGCACCTCGGGCTCTCCGACGGCGCACCGACCCGCAGGAGCCATGCATGAGCACCCCCGACCTCGATCACCTGCTAGCCACCAGCACGGCCCGCAGCCCCCACCGCTGCTGCTTCCTGCTGCACGTGCGGCCCGAGAAGCTGCCCGAGTACGTCGCCGCCCACCAGGAGGTATGGGAGGAGATGCGCGAGGCGCTCACCGCGGCCGGCTGGCGCAACTACTCCCTCTTCCTGCGGCCCGAGGACGGGATGGTCGTCGGCTACTTCGAGGCCGAGGACGTCGATGCCGCTCAGGATGCGATCTCCCGCGCCGGCATCAGCCCCCGCTGGGAAGCGGCGATGCGCGAGTACTTCGTCCCCGGCGGCGGCGAGAAGCAGATCCTGCCGCAGTACTTCCACCTCGCCTGACCCATCGACCGTCACTGCCCGAGAGGATCGACGCATGCCCGTCACCACCCCCACCGAGATGGAGCGTCGCCTGCGCACGCTCACCGAGGCCGTGGGCCGAGGCCCGCTCGCCGCCGCGGACGAGGCGGCCTGGAACGCTCCCTACCGGCGTCCCGAGCATTGGGACCTGCGCATCGAGCACCGCGAGGCACCCGGCCCGCACGGCCCGGTCCCCCTGCGCGTCTACACCCCGATCGCCCCGGCCGACGGCCCTCGGGCCGTGCTGGTCTTCTGCCATGGCGGCTCCTTCCAGCACGGGGACCTGACGATGCCCGAGGGCGACCACACCGCCCGCGGCGTCGCCGGCCGCGCCGATGCCGTCGTGGTCTCGGTGGACTACCGGCTGTGCGACGAGCCCGCCGGCGGCAGCCCTGCCCGTCGGATCCCCGGCACCGCGGCGGAGCTCGACGTGCGCGCCCCGATCCCGTGCGACGACGTGATCGCCGCGGTGGAGTGGACCCGGGCCTCCGCGACCGAGCTCGGCATCGACCCCGAGCGCCTCGCCCTGGGAGGTGCGAGCGCCGGCGGGAACCTGGCCGCGGCCGCCTCGCTGCGCCTGGCCGAGCAGGGCCGCGCCCCGGCCGCGTCCCTGCTCATGTATCCGGTGATCCATCCGCTGAATCCCGAGGCCACCGCCGAGGAGACCGCCGCGCTGGCCGAGCTGCCCGAGCATCTCCGCTTCACCCCGGAGGGGATGCGCCGGATGAGCGAGAACCATCTCGGCGGCCCGCTCGAGGCGGCCACCGCCCGCGACTACCCGGGCCTGGGCACCCCGGAGCAGCTCGCCGTGCTGCCCCGTACCTATCTCGAGGCGGACGAGTTCGACGACCTGCGCACCAGCGGTCGCCGCTACGCCGAGCAGCTCGCCGAGGCCGGCGTCGCGGTCGAGTTCGAGGTGCGCCGTGGCGTCACCCACGGCCACTTGAACAAGGTCGGCCTGCCGCAGGCCGCCGAGTCCCGCGACCGCATGGCCGCCCTGCTGAAGGAGCTCTGACCCGATGGCGCACCCGACTACCGCCGACCGAACCGCGGTACGCACTGCCGCGATCAGCGCCAATGGGGGCTGGTGCTGGTTCCAGGATGAGCGCGCCATGGTCGACCCCGTCACCGGCACCCTCCTGCTCGGGGCCGTCGCCTCCGTCGGCGGTGCCGAGGGGGAGCGCCGCGGCGGGGACATCGATCTGCACATCGTGGACCTGGCCCGGCTCGGCGAGCCGGCGGCGGTCACCACGGCGGTCCTCCACGCGGGGCTGGAGTCCGACGACCACGACAACCCCGCCCTGTGGCACCGGGCCGACGGTCGCTGGCTCGCGGTCTACAGTCGGCACAAGAGCGACGACCTCACCCGCTGGCGGATCAGCGAGACCGCCGACCCCACCCGGTGGGGTCCGGAGCAGTCCTTCGACTGGAACCAGCTATTCGAGTCCCCGGAGCAGACGGAGGCGCTCGGCGGCGGGCGCGGGGTGACCTACCAGAACCTCCACGCCTTGGACGGGGTGCTGCACTGCTTCGTCCGCGCGGTCAACGATGACCCCTGCTATCTCGTCTCCCACGACGACGGCACCACGTGGGGGTTCGGCGGTCGCCTGCTGACCCGCGAGAAGATCGGCTACGTCAACGGGTACGCCCGCTACGCCTCGGGGACGCGCTTCGGCACCGAGGACCGCATCGACCTGATCATCACCGAGCACCACCCGCGCGACTACGGCACCTCGATCTGGCACGGCTACCTCGCCGGCGGCCATCTCCACCGCGCCGACGGCACCGTGGTGGGGGAGCTGGGTCGGGGCCTCAACGCCCCCGCACCCCGTGCCGAAGACCTCACCCCTGTATTCGAGAACGGCTCGACCTGGGACGGCACGGTGATGACCCATGCCTGGACCACCGACCTGCGCCGCTTCGCCGACGGCACGCTCGTCGCGCTGATGACGGCGCGGGCCGACGACACCCTCGGTCCCGGCGGCGACTGCCGCGGGCACGGCCCGATCGACCACCGCTTCTTCCGCGGCGTGCTCGCCCCGGGCCGGACCCGGTGGCAGGTGCGCGAGCTCGCCGCGGCGGGCCCCCAGCTGTTCCCGCACGAGGAGGACTACACGGGCCTGGCCACGGTCGACCCCGACGACCCGGACGCGCTGTGGCTCTCGACCGTCGTGGACCCGCGGGACGGCGCCGTGCTGGAGCACCACGAGATCTTCCACGGCGCCACCGCCGACGACGGGGAGAACTGGGCCTGGACCCCGGTCACCGAGGGCTCCGCGGTGGACAACGTCCGACCGATCGCGGTGCCCGGCGACCCCGGCCGGGAGGTCCTGGCCTGGTATCGCGGCAGCCTGCGCTCCTCGCAGCACTACGACGCCGAGGTGATGGTGCGGGCGCGCCCCCGGGAGCGCGGCACGCCCGCGGGCGAGATGGCGCGCCGCCTGCGCACCCTCGGCGGGGTCACCGCCTGGGACGAGCTCGACCCCGAGGTGCATCGGACCTGGGATGCCCCGTACGGACCGGCGGAGCAGTGGGAGCTGCGGGTCGAGGACCGCGAGATCCCCGGCCCGCACGGCCCGGTGCCGGTGCGGATCTACACCCCGCGGGCGACTGCCGAGGGGCCCCGTCCCTGTCTGCTCTGGTGCCATGGCGGCGGCTTCATGCATGGCGACCTCGACATGCCCGAGGGCGACCACGTGGCCCGGGGCATCGCCGGCCGCGCCGACGCCGTCGTGGTCTCGGTCGACTACCGCCTGTGCGACGAGATCGACGGCACCCCGGCCCGGCGGTTCCCCGGTGGGCCGGCCCAGGTGACCGCACCGATCCCGCTGGACGACGTCTGCGCGACCGTGGTCTGGACCCGGCAGGCCGCGGACGCCCTGGGCATCGACCCTGCCCGGATCGCGATCGGCGGTGCCAGCGCAGGCGGCAACCTCGCCGCCGCCGCCTCTCTGCGCCTGGCCGATGAGGGCAGCCCGCTCGCCGCCTCCCTGCTGCTGTATCCGGTCCTCCATCCGCTGCGTCCCGAGCCGGACGCCGAGGAGGCCGAGGCCCTCGAGGCGACCCCGCCCATGCTGCGTTTCTCGCTCGAGACGATGCGCGCCATGTCCGGCAACTACCTCGGTCGCCCCCTCGAGGCGGCGACGCCGTACGACTTCCCCGGGCTCGCCGACACGGAGCAGCTGGCGGTGCTGCCCCGCACCTACCTCGAGACCGACGAGCACGACGACCTGCGGGTCAGCGGCCGCCGCTATGCGGAGCAGCTGACCGAGGCCGGCGTGGACGTCGAGCACGTGGTGCGCCGCGGCGTGTGCCACGGCCACCTGAACCGGGTGGGTCTGGCCGAGGCGCGCGAGTCGATGGATCGGATGGGGGAGGTCGTCCGCGCGCTGTGAGCGTCGGCCGGGGGCATCAGCCCACGTGCCGCAGCAGCACCGCCCCATGGCGCGGGATCACCACGTCGATCGCGCTCGAGCCGGAGGCCACGCCGCGCGCCGCATCGGACTGCTCGGCCACCGGCCGCGCCGGCACCGACTCACCGCTCCACAGCTCGATGACCTCGCCCTCGAGCGCGGCCGGCAGCCCCACACCCTGCGAGTCCAGAGACACCGCCAGCTCCTCATCACCCACGTTGAACGCGGCGACGTAGTGCGCGCCGTCCGGTCCGGCGGCGGTCCACAGGATCAGCGGATCCTCCCGGAACACCTCTCGGCCGCCGGAGGAGTCGGCGTGCACGGCCAGCACCTCCGGGTTCTGCAGCAGTGCGATCGTCGTCGGGTCGGAGCTGGGCAGGTCACCGCCCACCATCAGCGGGGAGCGAGCGATCACCCACAGGGTCATCAGGGTGCGGCGCTCCTCGGGGGTGAGCAGGTCGTCGCGGGGCTCGCCGCGCTCGGCGCGGAGGCCGATGCGGCCCAGCGGCAGCATGTCGCCGTCGGGCCAGCCGTCCGGTCCGGCGTGCGGGGCCCAGCGGGCGAAGCGGGCGAAGTTCGCCTCGATGTCCTCCCACCGGTCCCACAGGTCATCGCAGATCCGCCACATGGTGGCGTGCTCGCGCAGGTGCGGCAGGCGGGTGAGGGACAGGTCGCGGCCGGGGGAGAGGCTCAGCTGCATCGGCCGTCCGGAGCGCTCGATCGCTCCGGCGAAGGCCTCGATCTCGGCGGCCTGGTAGGGCCACAGCATGTCGTCGACCTTGAGGAAGTCCACGCCCCACCCGGCGTACAGGGCGAGCACCGAGTCGTAGTAGGCGTGCGCACCGGGGACCGTGTGGTCGATGCCCACCATGTGCGGATTCCACTCGCAGGAGTTGGTGGGATCGGCGATGTCGGCCGCGAGCAGGTCCGAGCCGAGCAGCGGCGAGTTCGCCGCGACCGCACGCCGCGGGATCCCTCGCATCACGTGGATGCCCAGGCGCAGACCCAGGGCGTGGATCTCCTGGGCGAGCGGGGCGAAGCCGGCGCCGTCCGCGGCGCTGGGGAAGCGGCCCGGATCCGGCAGCAGCCGGCCGTGCTCGTCCATCACCAGCGGCGCGGCGGTGTTGTAGCCGTGGGAGCGGGCCGACGGATCCGACCAGTCGATGTCGATCACCACGGTGTCCCAGCCGAAGGGGGCCAGGTGCTCGGCGAGGAAGTGGGCGTTGGCCAGCACCTCCGCCTCGGTGACGGTGGTTCCGTAGCTGTCCCAGGAGTTCCAGCCCCGCGGCGGGCGCGAGACGGGGTGCGCAACGGTCACAGGATCACTCTCCGAGCAGACGGTCGACGTAGGCGTTGGTGAAGACGCGCTCCGGATCGAGGCGGTCGCGCAGGGCGAGGAAGTCCCCCAGCCGCGGGTACTGCGCCCGCACCTGCTCGGGCGCAGTGGTGAAGACCTTGCCCCAGTGCGGGCGTGGGGCGAAGGGTGCCAGACGCTCCTCGATCTCGGGCAGCAGCACCGCGACCTGTTCGGGCAGCTGCTTCCAGGTGAAGTGCACGCAGGCGCTGTCGCGCTGGTACGCGGGGGAGAGCCACAGCTCGTCCGCGGCGACGGTGCGCACCTCCGAGGCGTGCAGCAGCGGGCGGATCCTCTCCCCGAGCGGCATCACTGCGGCCAGCGCCGGCGCAAGGTCCTCGCGTGCGACGAAGTACTCCGACTGGATCTCCTCGCCGTTGCTCGGGGTGAACTCGAGGCGGAAGTGCGGCAGGCGCTCGTGCGCGGGGCCCGGCGCACCGCTCTGGTCGGTGCAGGAGTCCGCCGGCATCCCGGGCAGCGGATGGACGGCCTCGCGGGAGCGCATGCCGCCGAGCCAGTTCTCCGGCAGCTCCGCATCGGCCCCCACCACCTGCTTCACCCAGGCCTGCGAGATGTGCCCGTCCCAGTGGTGGAACAGGCTCACGCTGGCGCCCCCGGCGAGCATCGTTGCCAGATCCTGCGCGCCCATGCGCGCGGCCGGGAAGTCCAGGTGGACGCTCTGGCGCATCGGTGCGGCCGGGACCAGATCGAGCGTGAGGTGGGTGAGGACGCCGAGGGTCCCGAGCGCCAGCACCGCGCCGCCGAAGATCTCCGGGTCCCCCTCGCGGGAGAGCGTGAGCTGGTCCCCGTCGGCGGTGACCAGCTCGATCTCCCGCACCGAGGAGGACAGCGAGCGCCGGCGATCACCGGAGCCGTGGGTGCCGGTGGCGGTGGCGCCGCCCACCGAGATGTGGGGGAGCGAGCCCATGTTCGCGGGCGCCAGCCCTCGGGCGTGCGCGGCCAGGGCGAGCTCGCCGTAGCGGACCCCGGCGGCGACCCGCACGGTGCGGGAGGCGGTGTCGATCTCGAGATCCGGGGGCAGCTGCGCGAGGGTCACCAGGTCCGCGTCGCTCGCCGCGACCTCGGAGAAGGAGTGCCGGGTGCCGAGCGCCCGGATCCTGGTGCTGCGCCCCACCAGCGCTCGCAGCTCCTCCAGAGAGGTCGGGGCGTGCAGCGGGCCGGGCCCGTAGTCCACGGTCCCCGACCAGCTCACGCCAGGGCGCTCGACGGCGTCGGGCTCGGGAGCGTGGTCGGGGGAGGTCTCGGTGGGCATCAGGGCTCCAGCTCCTCGGAAGCGGTCACGACAGGGGAAGCGGCGGACGAGGAATGTCCCGGGGCAGCTGAGCTCAGAAGCCCTGGGCGAGGCGGTGGAAGACCTGGTTGGTGCGCAGGTCCTGGGCGAAGGAGCGCACCGTGGTGTCCTCGTCGATGATCGCGAGCTCGAGATCGCCGATGGTCGCCAGGTCCTCCCAGACCTCCAGGCCCACGGCAGTGGTCATCACCGTGTGGTGGGCGGCGCCGGCGGTCAGCCAGCACTCGGCGGAGGTCGCGAAGTCCGGCGCGGGCTCCCAGACGGCGCAGGCCACGGGAAGCTTCGGCAGGGCCTGGGCGGGCTCGACCACCTCGACCGCATTGGCGACCAGGCGGAAGCGCTCGCGCATGTCGCTCAGGGCGACCACCACGGCGGGGCCCGCGTCGGCCGTGAACTTCAGGCGCACCGGGTCCTCGCGGTCGCCGATGCCCAGCGGGTGGACCTCCAGCGACGCCTTCGCGGTGGTCAACGAGGGGGAGACCTCGAGCATGTGGGCGCCGAGGATCTGCTCGCGACCGGGCGTGAGGTCGTAGGTGTAGTCCTCCATGAGGGAGGCGCCGCCGGGCAGGCCGTGACCCATCACCGCGGCGACCCGCACCAGGATCGCGGTCTTCCAATCGCCCTCGGCGCCGAAGCCGTAGCCGTCGGCCATCAGGCGCTGCACGGCCAGGCCTGGCAGCTGGCGCAGCCCGCCGAGGTCCTCGAAGTTGGTGGTGAAGGCCCCGAAGCCGCCCTCCTCGAGGAAGGTGCGCAGGCCGAGCTCCTGGCGGGCGCCGTAGCGCAGCGACTCGTGACGCTCCCCGCCCTTGCGCAGCTCAGGGGCGACCTCGTACAGCTCCTCGTACTCGGCCACCAGCTCATCGATATCTCGGTCGTCGACGGCATCCACCACTGTGACCAGGTCGTTGACGCCCCAGGTGTTCACCGAGACGCCCAGGCGCAGCTCGGCCTCGGTCTTGTCGCCCTCGGTGACGGCGACGCCGCGCATGTTGTCGCCGAAGCGGGCCAGCTTCAGCGAGTGCATCTCCGCCCAGCCGGTGGCGGCACGGGCCCAGCGGCCGATCCTGCCCTGGACAGCCGCGTCGGAGGCGTGGCCGACCACGGTCTTGCGGTTCACGCCGAGGCGGGTGGCGATGTACCCGAACTCGCGGTCGCCGTGGGCGGCCTGGTTCAGGTTCATGAAGTCCATGTCGATGCTCGCCCAGGGCAGCTCGACGTTCGCCTGGGTGTGCAGGTGCAGCAGGGGAGTGCGCAGCGCATCCAGGCCCTGGATCCACATCTTCGCCGGCGAGAAGGTGTGCATCCATGCGATGACGCCCACGCAGGCCGGGTCCGCGTTCGCCGCCAGCGCGGTCTCGCGGATCGCGTCGCGGTCGGTGAGCACCGGCTTCCAGACGATCTTCACGGGGATGTCGGAGGCGGCGTCGAGAGTCTCGGCGATCACGCGGGACTGGTCGGCGACCTGGTCGAGCGTCTCGGGGCCGTAGAGGCCCTGGCTGCCGGTCAGGAACCAGATCTCGCGGGTCTCGAAGGGATTGTGCATGGGGATGTCCTCGTTCCTCGGGGTGCTGTGGGGCCGGCGTCAGCGCTGGCCGTAGACGTTCTGGTAGCGGTCGTACAGGGAGTCGATCAGGCCCTGCTCGATGGGCAGCGGCTCGCCGAGCTGGCGGGAGATGTGCACGGTGCGGGCGACCTCCTCGACCATCACGGCGGCCTTCACCGCGGCGCGGGCGTCCTTGCCGATCGTGAAGGGGCCGTGGTTCTGCATCAGCACGGCCGGGCTGCGGTGGCCGTCGAGGGTCTCCACGATGCCGCGGCCGATCGAGTCATCGCCGATGATCGCGAAGGGGCCCACGGGCACCGGGCCGCCGAACTCGTCGCCCATCATCGTCAGCACGCAGGGGATCTCCTCGCCGCGGGCGGCCCAGGCGGTGGCGTAGGTGGAGTGGGTGTGGACCACGCCGCCCACCTCCTCCATGTGCGCGTAGACGTAGGCGTGGGCGGCGGTGTCCGAGGAGGGGGTGAGCTCATCGGGGGTGCCGTCGACGATCTTCTCGCCGTCGAGGGTGCACACCACCATGTTCTCGGGAGCCAGCTCGTCGTAGGAGACGCCGGAGGGCTTGATGACCAGCAGGCCCGGCACCTCGGGATCGGTGGCGGGCACCCTCTCGGAGACGTTCCCGGCGGTCCAGACCACGAGTCCGTTGCGCGGCAGCGCGGCGTGCAGCGCGGCGACGCGCTCACGGGTCGCGGCGACGGCCTCCTGGGCGGGCGCGGGCAGCTCGGTCAGGACGAGGGTCATGGGGGCTCCTGGGGTAGATCGGGTCGGATCAGGTCGGTGCAGGCGCGGCCGACGGGCGGGCCGCGCCATGAGGGGGTCAGTCCAGCAGTTCGCCGGCCAGGCGCTCGACGGGCAGGGCGGCGCGGTAGCCGGTCAGCCACTGCGCGTGGCCGGCCATCCCCGCCTCGTCGGGGTCGAGGGTCGTCAGCTGCTGGGAGGCGAAGACCTGCTCGGCCAGGAAGCCGCGCAATGTGGAGTCGGAACCGTCGGCGCCGCGGTGGGCCTGCGCGGTGA
>JAKDUN010000237.1 GCA_030457675.1 Brachybacterium sp.
CTAAGCTGGGTGCAGCCTGTTGCGCGCCCGATCAAGGAGGGGACCCTGTGTCCGGAGATCTCATCGACACCACGGAGATGTACCTGAAGACGGTGTTCGAGCTCCACGAGGCCGGCATCGCCCCGATGCGGGCACGGATTGCCGAGCGCCTGGGCCATTCGGGCCCCACGGTCTCCCAGACGGTCGCACGGATGGAGCGCGACGGTCTGCTGTACCTCGACGACCAGCGCCGCATCCGACTCACCGACGAGGGCTCCGACGTCGCCACCGACGTGATGCGCAAGCACCGCCTGGCCGAGCGGCATCTGCTGGACGTGATCGGGTTGGACTACGCCCACGTCCATGAGGAGGCGTGCCGCTGGGAGCACGTGATGAGCCTCGAGGTCGAGAAGCGCATCGCGCAGCAGGTCGCACCACCGTACCTGGACCCCTACGGCAACCCGATCCCGGGCCTCGCAGCCCTCGGGATCGAGGAGACCCAGACCACCCGGGAAGGTAAAGACCACTCCATCCCGAGCAGGGAGCTGAGCGAGAGCGTCGACGACGGGCAGAGCCTCCGAGTGCGATTGGCGCGGATCGGTGAGCGGATCCAGAGCGATGTCGAGCTTCTCGGTGAACTTGCACGTCACGGCATCCTTCCGGGAGCAGAGATGAGTGTCGAGCGGGTGGGCGGCAGCATCATGCTGGCCGGCCCCGACGGGGGAGAGGTCGCCGTGACCGAGCTCGTCGCGGATCAGCTCCATGTGACCTCGCTCGTGGCCGGGTAAAGGCTCCGTCAAGCTCTTCCCAGAACCTTCCAGTCACCCTGACTTTCCGGGCGTCGGGCCCCTAGTCTCGAGGGCGTGCCGCGGCGTGAAGAGTCGTGGCATTCCCCCCGGAGAGCCCCGTCGCGCACCGGATCGGGAGGCGAGACGTCCACACGCGCGAGGGCACTGTCCCGGGGCTGGGAGCCATACGTGTCGAAGACTGCGAATCACAATCACCGTCGCACCATGCGCACCGTGACCCCTGCCGCCCGTGCGGGCCGTGCAGGTGCCGGAGCGGCCATGGCCGCCGCGATGCTGTTCGGCGGCGCCTCTGCCGCCACCGCGGAGACCCAGGCCGAGGCACCCCAGGCCGACGCGGCCCCCGCGCTGATCGCTCCCGCCGTCGCCCCCGCGATCGGGCTCCCTGCCGCTGAGGCCGCCACCGAGGACCCCGAACCCGCACTCGCCCCCGTCGCCGGCGCCATCTCCATCGAGGTCGGCCCCACGGAGGAAGAGATCGCCGCCGCCGAGGCCGCTGAGCGTGAGGCCGCTGAGCGTGAGGCCGCCGAGCGCGCCGCCGCCGAGGAGCAGGACGACGAGGGCACCGAGACCCGCCAGGACGAGGACTCCTCCCGCTCCGAGGAGCGCTCCAGCCGCGAGGGCGACCAGGACGACTCCTCGTCTCAGCAGTCCTCCTCCGACTCCTCCTCCGAGTCTTCTTCCTCGTCCGAGGAGTCAAAGCAGGAGAAGTCCGCACCGGCACCGTCCGCCGCGAAGGGCAGCTCGATCCTCGCCACCGCCCGCAACGGCATCGGCACCCCGTACGTCTACGGCGGCACCTCCACCTCCGGCTGGGACTGCTCCGGCTTCGTCCAGTGGGTCTACGGCCAGCACGGCATCAATCTGCCGCGCGGCGCCGCCGGCCAGGCCGCTGCAGGCACCGTGATCCCCCGCTCCCAGGCGCAGCCCGGCGACCTGGTCTACAAGCCCGGCCACATCGGCATCTACGCCGGTGGCAACCAGTTCGTGGACGCTGGCAACAGCCGCGTGGACACCTCCGAGCGCAACATCTACTCCGGCAGCTGGACCTTCATCCGCGTCGGCTGAGTCCGCACGCAGCATCGGCCCCGTCCCACGACATGTGGGGCGGGGCCGCTCTCATGGCGGCGGATGCACCCCGCCGCCGGCCGGGCGCGTGCGTGACCTCGCCGACCGGCCGACCCACGGCGGGTGCCGAGGTGGCACTGCCCCGGTAGCGTGGGCGCGTGACCACCGTCCGTGACTTTCTCGCCCTCGTCCTGCTGCTGGGCGCCACCGTGCTCGGCGCCCTCTGGCTGCCCGCCAGTTGGGTGCACGAGAACGTGGTCGAGCGCGAGGGCTTCCTGGCCATCACGACACCGCTCGCCGATGACCCCGAGTTCCAGCGCCTGCTGAGCGACAGCGCCGTCCAGGAGATCCTCGGAGGTGACCGCGTCCCGGGATGGATCCAGGAACAGCTGACGCCCCTGGCCCAGGAGCAGGCCGAGAAGCTGACCGGCACCGACGTGTACGGGACGCTCTGGGAGGCCTCGATGGTCGAGCTGCACCATGCCCTGTTCACCCCGGGCGCCTCGGAGCTCGACGTCGATCTGGCCCCCGCGATCGATCGGATCCTCACACCCGTGGAGGAGCACCTCCCGATCGAGATCCCCCGTCCCGATGACGCCACCGTCACCCTGGCCACCATCCCTGATGTTCCCCTGCTGACCGCGCTGTCCGCCGTGACCCCGTGGGCGCACTGGGCCGGTCCCGCCGCGCTCGTGCTCCTGGTCCTCGCGCTGCTGCTCGGCGGCCACCGACGCACCCTGCTGGCGCTCGCCGGGCTCGGCGGCATCGTGGCCGGGTCCTCGGTGTGGTGGCTCGGCACCCGCATCGAGGCCGTCGTGCCCGATGCCGTGGATCAGGCGACCTTCCTGGGACCGATCGTGCAGGAGTTCGAGGCCGCTTTCCAGGCGGCGATGACCCCGCACGGGGTCATCCTGCTCGGCGCCGGCGCACTGGTGACGGCGGTCGGGGTGGTGCTGATGGGTCTGCACCGCCGCTGAGGTCGCTCCGGGCGCCAGTGCCGGTGCTGGTGCCGGTGCACCGGTGCGGTGCCGGTCGCCGCGTGCTGCCGGGGCGGAACCGTTCAGAGCATCCCGAGACGCTCGAAGGCGGTGACGATCCCGTGCTGCTGCGGGCCCGGGACGCTCACCCCGCCCGCCGCCTCGAGCACAGCGGCCGGGGCGCCCTCGACGGCGAACGCAGTGCCGGTGGCGCACAGCATCCCCAGATCGTTCATCCCGTCGCCGATCCCCACCGTCGAGGCCCGGTCCATGCCCAGGTGCTCGGCGACCACCTGCACGCCGTCGGCCTTGTCGACCGAGACCAGGTGCAGCTCGCCGGAGCTGACATCGTCGGTGATCGAGTTGGGCAGCGCGCCCACCTCGGGGCCGATCTCCGCGGCCAGCTGCTCCACGCGGACCGGTGAGCCCCACAGGGAGATCTTCGCGAACGAGGCGCCGGCCAGGTCCTCGGCCAGGTCGATCGCATCGATCAGGTCCTGCAACCCACCTCCCACGCCGTCTTCCGGCAGGGGAGGCCGCACCCGTGCCCGCAGCTCGTCGGCGGCGCGGGGCGAGCACAGCAGCGCATCGGGGGTCTCGAGGGTGAAGGGGACGTCGTGGTGCTGCAGCACCTCGACGGCGCGTCGGCCCAGCTCCTCGGGGAAGCGAAGATCCCGCAGCAGCTGCTCGCCGACCCGGATCCAACCGCCGGCGGACGCCACCACCCCGTCGAACAGGGCTGCGACCTCAGGGGCCACGATCGAGGCCGGACGCCCGGTGCACAGCAGGATCAGGTGCCCGTTCTCCCGCGCCCGGTGTGTGGCCTCCGCATGCTCCCGCGGCGCCACCCCGTGATGCGCGAAGGTGCCGTCGAAATCGATGAATACGCAGCGGCGTTCTGCCACGGACACTCCCTTGTCACTGGTGGTCTCGGAGCCACCAGCGTAGGGGAGTCCGGCTGGGCGTCCCCGGAGCCCTCAGCCCTGGGGCGAGGCGAGGGTCAGCGACGCCGGTGGAGGCTCACCAGCACCGAGACCGTGACGGTCCCGTCCGGCAGGGCCTCCAGGGTCTCCGGGGCCACGTGGCGGGCGCTCGGGGTCATCGCCACCAGATCCCGGGCGGCGGCGGCCGACACCGCCAGCGGGAAGCGCACCTCCCGCACCTCCTCCGTCGTGAACAGGGGATCCAGCGCCTCGTGCAGGCGCTCTTCCTTGCGAGGGTCCAGCCCCACCATTCCCGGGACGGCGTCGCGCAGCTCGGTGAGGTGATCCGTCGTCGGCCGCACCACCAGCAGATGCCCGCCAGGGGCCAGCACCCGCGCGAACTCCGAGGGATTGCGCGGGGCGAACACGTTCAGCACCAGATCCGCCGCTCCGTCGGCCAGCGGGAACCGGGTGAAGACGTCCCAGGCCGCGGCGGCGGCCCGCTGATGGGCCCGGGCGGCGAAGCGCAGCGCGCGCACCGAGGTGTCCACGCCCAGTCCACGGGCCTGCGGCAGCTCATCCAGCAGCCCGGCGAGGTAGTACCCGGTGCCCCCGCCGATGTCGAGGACCCGGCCGGCGGTATGCGGGGCGAGGTCGCCGATCGCCGCCCGCAGCGGCGCGTAGGCACCGGTGGCCAGGAAGCCCTCGCGCGCCCGGGCCATGGCGTCGTCGTCACCGCTGGTGGCCGGGGCACCGGTGAGCAGGGAGACGTATCCGGCCCGGGCCAGGTCGAAGCTGTGACCGGACGGGCAGTGCAGGGTGCGCTCCCGGCTCCTGAGCGGATGGTGGCAGTGGGGGCATTCCAGGGCCTCCAGCCAGGAGGTCAGGGCGGCGGGAGCGGGGCGGGACACGTCGGTCAGGATACGTCCCGGCCGGACCGGCACCCCGTCCACCGCAGGTCTCAGGCTCCGACGTACTCCTTCAGGTGCGTCCCGGTCAAGGTCGGGGCCTCGGCGACGAGCTCGGCGGGGGAGCCCTGGAAGACGATCCGCCCGCCGTCGGCGCCTGCACCGGGACCGAGGTCGATGAGGTGATCGGCGTGGGCCATCACCGCCTGGTGGTGCTCGATGACGATGACGGTCTTCCCGGAGTCCACGAGACGGTCCAGCAGGGCGAGCAGCTGGTCGACATCGGCCAGGTGCAGGCCGGTGGTGGGTTCGTCGAGCACATAGATCCCCCCCCCCCC
>JAKDUN010000238.1 GCA_030457675.1 Brachybacterium sp.
CCGTCATCGCCTCGCCTGCGGCGCACCATCGCGGGGACCGGGCGGTGCCGGGCGCCGCGGACACCCGGTTCCTCCTGGTGCTTCCCTACGACGTCGAGGGGGTGCAGGTCACGCTCCGCCTCGCCCACGGGACGGGCACCCCCGTGGTGCCGCGCGGCGCCGGGTCCGGGCTCTCCGGCGGGGCGGTCGCGGTCGACGGCGCGATCGTGCTGGGCCTGGAGCGGCTGACCGCGATCCGCGAGATCGACGTGCTGGATGAGGTCGCGGTCCTCGAGGCCGGAGTGATCACCGCCGATCTCTCCGCAGCCCTGGCACCCCACGGCTTCTTCTACGCCCCGGACCCGGCGAGCGTCGCGATCTCGACGATCGGCGGCAATATCGCCACCAATGCCGGCGGCCTGCACTGTGCGAAGTACGGCGTGACCCGCGAGTCGGTGCTGGCGCTGGAGGTGGTGCTGGCCGACGGCACCCTGCTGCGCACCGGCCACCGCTCGCTCAAGGGCGTCACCGGCCTGGACCTCACCCAGCTGCTGATCGGCTCCGAGGGCACCCTCGCGGTCATCGTCGCGGCGACCGTGCGGATCCGGCCCGTCCCGGTGGCCCGCCGCACGGTGCTCGCTCGCTTCCCCACCACAGCGCAGGCCGTCGGCGGGGTGAACGCGATCTCGCGCTCCCCGGTGCGTCCGGCCGCGACCGAGCTGCTGGACGCCGGTGCGGTGGCGGACATCGACGCGCTGGGCGGCTCCTCCCTCGGCGGCGACGGCACCGGCGCGGTGCTGCTGCTCGAGCTCGACGGCTACGGCATCGAGGAGCAGACCACAGATCTCGTCGCGGCCCTCACCGGGGCCGGCGGGAGCGTGCGGGTGGTCGCGGAGGCGCAGGAGGCCGAGCGACTGTGGGAGCTGCGCCGGTCCAGCCGTGCCGCCGGCGGCGGTCGCGCCCGGCTCGGCGAGGACGTGGCCGTGCCCAAGTCGCGTCTGGCGGAGATGTTCACGCAGCTCGAGGAGATCGGCAGGCGCCACGGCGTGGCCACCTCGGCGGTCGCCCACGCGGGCGATGGCAATCTTCATCCCGCGCTCTCCCTGCCCGGAGTCCCCGAGGATCCCGCCGGCGCGCTGCCGGGGCCGATCCTCGCCGCGGCCGACGAGGTGGTGCGGGCGGCCCTGGAGCTCGGGGGCACCATCAGCGGGGAGCACGGCATCGGCACCGCCAAGCAGCACTGGCTGGACCTCGAGCTCACCCCCACCTCACGGGAGCTCCAGCACCGCGTGAAACGGTCCTTCGATCCCCGCGGCCTGCTCAACCCCGGAAAAGCTCTGTAGCAGCGGGCCCCGGTGGCCCGATCCCCTGCAGAGCAGACGCAACGATGACAGGATGCCACCATGGTGACCCAGAACACATCTGCGCCTGCCCGCGTCTCCGTCCGCCCGCTGCTGCTGAACAACCTCGTCGCGGCCCTGATCGCCAGCGCCGTGATGATCTTCCTGCACGAGATGGCTCACCTGGTGGCGGGTCTCGCCCTCGGCCACACCTCGGTCCTGTACTCCTTCGGGGTGAACCACCTGGGGTCGCCCTCGGAGGCCGACCAGGTGGTGATGCTCCTCGCCGGCCCCACCTTCAGCCTGGTCACCGGCATGCTGATGCAGCTGTGGACCCCGCTGCGCAGGCGCGGGGACCTCCTGCACCTGGTGTGGCTGTGGTTCGCCTTCGTCTCGGTCCAGGAGGGTATCGCCTATCTCTGCCTGACCCCTTTCGGGGCCGGGGACACAGGGCAGGCCGCCCAGCTGCTCGGCCTCCCGGTGGCGGTGCAGCTCCTCGCCCTCGCCGCCGGCGTCGGCGGGATGTTCCTCAACGCCCGGGCCTTCGCCCCCCACATGGCGCGCCATGCGGGCGCGGACCCACGACTGCGCAACGCGATGACGCTGTTCCCCTGGCTGTACGGGATGATCATCTCCGTGCTGCTGAGCATCCTCTACCTCGCGATCAGCCCGGCCGAGATCCCGGCGTCCTCCCAGATCGCGATCCTCGCCGCCGGGACGGCGATCCTGGTCTTCGCACCGATGGCGCACATCTTCGCCCGCAGCGTCACCGAGATGCCCCACGAGCCGCTGCGGCTGCGAGCGGTCCCCGTCGGCGGCCTGGTGGCCCTGGCGGTGCTGGTGGCCGGGAACATCCTGCTCAGCTTCGGGTTCACCTTCGGCTGAGCCTCCGCTTTTCCCCGACCCTCCACCTACCCTCGCAGTTCAGCCCCGCAGCAGACGCGCCAGCTCGCGGTCCGAGGCGCTGAGCGCTTCGCGGTCGAAGGTCGCTCCGGTGGCGAGGATCTCCTGCGCACCGGTGCGCTCCAGGAGCTGCTCGAGCCGGCGGCGCACGGTCTGCGCCGAGCCGGCCACCGCGGCGTCCAGGCCCTGCTCGATGCGTCGGACCTCCCGGTCCTTCAGCGCCCTCTCCCGGATCCGAGCCACCGGCTCGAGCACCCCGAACTCCCCGGTGGAGCGCGAGTGCACCATCGCCCAGACCTCCGGCAGCGCCAGCTGCCGCGCCACCGCATCGGTGTCGGCGATCAGGACGTCGACCGAGACGATGATCTGCGGACTGCTGCCGCGGTGCGGGCGGAACGCCCGACGGTAGGCGGCGAGCCGGTCCGGCAGCTCCGGGGAGTCCAGGAACGGTCCGCCGATCACCACCGGCAGTCCGAGCTCGGCAGCGGTCTCGACCCCGGCTCCGGTCGCGAGCACGAACAGCGCCACCTCGCCGGCATCGGCGGGCCGGGCCGTCAGCGGCGCCGAGTCCTCGAGATAGTCGCGCACCTCCGCGATCTCGTCGGCGAACGCCTCCGAGCTCGCCTCGAGCCGGCCGAGGGCGCGGCGCACCGGCTCGGTGAACCCCAGCGACCGGCCCACTCCCAGATCGATCCGGCCGGGAGACAGCGCCGCCAGCATCCGGAACTGCTCGGCGACCAGGAGCGGGCGATGGTTGGGGAGCATCACGCCGCCGGAGCCGAGCCGGATCCGCTCGGTACGAGCGCCGATCGCGGCCAGCAGGACGGCCGGGGAGCCGCTGGCGATGCCGGGCACCGCATGGTGCTCGGCCACCCAGAACCGCTCATAGCCCAGCTGCTCGACCTCGACCGCGCGCTGGACGGAATGCTCGAGGGCAACGGCCTGGGGATGACCATGACGGGTGCGCGAACGGTCGAGCAGGGAGAGCCTCATGCCGTGATCAACGCGGCAGGCCACGAAGAACTTCCCGGATTCGGGGTCGAGAACCTCTCACTCCCCCGGTGACCGCTCGATGAGGTCCGTCGATAGCCTGAAGAGCATGAATGCTCCTCATGTGCCGCTGTCGATCCTCGATCTCGTCTCCATCTCCGAAGGGATGACCACCCGGGAGGCCATCGATGCGTCGATGGAGGGCGCCCAGACCGCCGACCGACTCGGCTACGAGCGGCTCTGGTTCGCCGAGCACCACAACACCAACAGCCTCGCCTCGAGCGCGACCGCGCTGCTGATCGACCGGGCGGCCTCGCTGACCGAGCGGATCCGCGTCGGCTCCGGCGGGATCATGCTCCCCAACCACTCTCCGCTCGCCGTCATCGAGCAGTTCGGCACCCTGGTCCAGTTCCACGGTGACCGCATCGATCTGGGACTGGGCCGCGCGCCGGGCACCGATCAGCTCACCGCGCAGCTGCTGGCCCGCACCTCGGCGGAGCCCTCTGCCTTCACCGCCGCCGTCGAGCAGATGCGGGACTGGTCCCGTGAGGAAGCGACCGGCGAGCTGCCGATCTCGGCGGACGTCGCCCGTGGCACCGAGGTCCCGATGTGGATCCTCGGCTCGACCGCCAACGGTGCGCGGCTGGCCGCGCAGCTGGGCATGCCCTTCTCCGTCGCCTCCCACTTCGCGCCCTTCCAGTACCTGCACGCACTGGAGGTCTACCGCGAGAACTTCAACCCCGATGCCGAGTCGGCACAGATCGAGAAGCCCCACACCATGGTCGGGGTGAACCTGGTGGTGGCCGAGACCGATGAGGAGGCGCAGCGCCAGTTCACCACCCTCCAGCAGATGTTCCTGGGCGTGGTCACCGGCCAGCGGCAGAAGATCCAGCCACCGCGCCCGATCGAGGAGGTCGCCCCGGAGCACCTGGTCTCCCAGATCGATCAGACCCTGTCGATCAAGGCCGTCGGCTCCCCCGAGACCGTGGTGCGTCAGCTGGAGGAGATCGTGGCCGCCACCGGTGCCGACGAGCTCATCCTCACCGCTTACTACTTCGATCCGGCCGATCGCCTGCGCGCCCTCGAGCTGCTGGCCGAGGCCTGGGGCCTCGAGGGTGAGCAGGCGACTCCCGCCGTCTGATCCCGGCGGCCCCGGCCCGGCCCTGGCATGCTGGGCCCATGGCGATGCCGCACCCAGTCACCCCACCGTCGACCGCGTCGGCCGACCCGGCCACATCGCCGCTCGGCCTGCTGCCGGCCGCCGGGGTGTCGGCCTCCGCCTTCCTGCTCTTCGGGCTGCAGCTCGCCGGGTGGGGGCACGGGCTCCTGGCCCTCAGCCTGCTCGGCGCGCTCCTGGTCTCCCGCGAGCTCGCCAAGGACCTGCTGCTGATCGGGCTCGGGATCACGATCGTCTCCACCACCTCGGTGAAGGCCGATGTCGACTGGGACCGGTTCTTCACCATCGGCACCGTGCTGCTGCTCGCGGTCGCCGTGCCGCTGCTGGTGGACCGCCTGATCCTGCGACGGCGGGCGATCCGCTTCCCCTGGCTCTCCGGGGAGCCATGGAACCGCTGGCAGTGGGGGTACATCGTCGCCGTCCCGGTGCTGGGATGGCTGCTGCTGCCGTTCTACTTCATCACCTCGGGCGCGTACCTGAACTGGCCCCACATCACCGACGCCGGCGAGCTGGGCCGCTTCCTGGTGGGCGTGAACTTCGTGGGCACCTGGGACGAGCTGTTCTTCATCTG
>JAKDUN010000239.1 GCA_030457675.1 Brachybacterium sp.
CGCACCTCCTTGGCGAAGCCGGCCTCGTCCGTGGAGGTGGTGCGACGGTAGGCGGCCAGTGCCTGCTGCAGCTCCGCCTCGGAGACCACTGTGCGCTGACCGCGGGAGGACTGGGTGAGCAGCATCTGCCGCAGGACCAGCATCAACACCGAGTCCAGACGGTTCATGCCGGTCAGCCGGCGCAGCAGCTTGGGGGCGTCGAGGTCTTCCTCGCTCTGCCGCACGAAGGCGACCTGGGCGTCGTCGTCGACGATCAGCTCGAGGAAGAGATCCGCCAGGCGCGCCTCGATCGCGGAGCGGTCCCGCAGCAGCTGGGCGTAGCGGCCGCCGTCGCGGCGCCCGTCGAGGAAGGGGCCCTGGAGCAGATGGACGAGCACTCGTCGGGACTCATCGGCCAGGGCCGCGCCGGGAGTGGAGGGAGCCTCCCCCTCGGCTAGGGCGTCATCTACATCGGTGCGAATCGCGGAAGTGCTCACGCGGACCTACCTTACCGGCGCGGTGAGAGGTGGACGAGCCCGCCGTTGTGGGCTGCTCGTCCCCAAATGCCCCCACCGAGGCCGCATATCTGGTGGAATCAGCGGTACACGCAGGAAGACCTCCGTGCGCATCGTGCGGAGGAGTCGACCGCAAGGAGCCGACCATGGAACTGTCCACACCCGTCATCATCGGGATCGTTGTGCTGGTGCTCATCGTCCTGATCGTCCTGATCGTCGTGGGCGTGCTGGCCTCGAAGCGCAAGAAGGCCCGGCAGCAGGAGGCCGACAGGCAGCGCGCCGCCGAGCTGCGCGAGGAGGCGAAGGCCCAGGAGACGGCCGTCCAGGAGCGCGATCTGCAGGCGCGCGAGAGCGAGCTGGAGGCAGACCGCGTCCGGCTCGATGCCGAGCGGAAGTCGAAGGAGGCCGAGAAGGAGCGGATGGCGGCCGAGCGCCGCCGCGCCGAGGCGGACAAGGAGCGTGCCGAGGTCGAGCAGGAGCGCGGCAGTGTGGAGGAGCGTCTGGCCGAGGCCGATCGCCTCGACCCGGACTCCACGTCCCCCGCCGACGCCCCCCGCCGCGGCGGTGACGGTGCACCGCTCGCCGCCGATTCCCGGCACGATCCCGTCCGTGACGAGCCGGGCGCAGCGCGCGGCGACCGTGACGCTGCGCGTCGCGACGTCCAGGACGCAGATCGCCCCGGACACGGCGGTCCCGGGCACGACGCTCCGGTTCGTGACGAGCGGGAGCATCACGGCTCCGGCGCCTCCACGGCCGCAGCAGCCGGTGCGGCCGGCGGGGCAGGGGCCGGAGCAGGGGCCGCCGCGGCCTCGCACGACCGCGATGGCTCGGCACCCCATGATGCGGCCCGCGATCACGACGGAGTCCGCGCTGACGGCGCGCCCCGGGATCACGGCACAGCCCGGGATCACGAGGCAGCCCGCGATGACGCTGCGATGCGCGACGGGGTCGGCCACGATCGCACCGCTGCTGACGGCGCACTGAGCGAGGATCACCCCGCCCAGGATGCAGGGCACGGCCGTCGCGCGGCACGTCCCGTGGGCGAGCAGCCGCCGACCGGCGATGCTCCGGATCGCACCCCGGGGGCGGCCGAGAACGGCGACCACCACGCTGGCCCTGACTACCACGCTGGCCCTGACCACCGCGCAGGTGCCCCCGCCGGCACCGGTGCGGTCGCGGGCGCAGGGGGCGCCGCCGGCCCGGATCATGCCGACGCCCGCCGCGGCGGCGACGGGGAACCCACCGGGAGGGTCGACGGCTCCCCCGAGCAGCAGACCCCTCCCGCGGACCAGCAGTTCGGCCGCCCGGCCGTGGAGGACGGTCGCCAGACCCCGCCGGCCGACCAGCAGTTCGGCCAGGCCGACGGACGCGACCCGCAGGTCGACGAGGGCAACCGTGTCACTGAGCAGGATCCGTTCTTCCAGCAGCAGCAACAGCTGCGGGAGGACAACGGTGAGCTGCCGCCGAAGGCGCCGGAGTTCCGCGATCCGCAGGATGGCTCGCACCGCGGCTGAGCGGCGAGACCGCTGACGCAGAGCGCTCGAGGACAGGCGCACAGCGATCGGCACCGACGGCGGCCCCTCACGCACCCGCATGGACGACCTCACCGTCGAACGGGTGCTGCGCGTGGTCGAGGCGATCCCGCCCGGCCAGGTCGCTGCCTACGGCGAGATCGGCGCGCTCGTCGGCGTCGGCCCCCGCCTGGTGGGACGCATCCTGCGCACCTGGGGGGCCGGGGTGCCGTGGTGGCGGGTCACCAGCGCCTCGGGCGACCATCCGCTGCTCGCCCGCGCACTGCCCCACTGGGAGGCCGAGGGCATCGAGGTGGCTCCGCACGGTCGGGGGTGCCGGATGGCACGTTTCGGCACGGACCTCGAGGAGCTCCGGGAACGTGCCCGCCCCGCCCTCGCGGAGCTCGACGGCGCCTGAGCGCCCGACCCCTGAACCGTGTCCGAATCACTCGACCGGGACGTCCCCCAGGAAATAGAACGCGGGCACCTTCGCCGCGTAGTCATTGCCGTCCAGCTCGCGCCAGGTGACGATCTCCGTGGACCCCTCGCGCTCCTGCGCATGGGTGGTCGCCAGGAACATCAGACCGATGACGCTGGCGAGCCCCTGCTCGGCGGGCCGCTCACGCAGCACGTCCCCGAGGGAGGCCTGACCGCTGCGACCACGTACGTCATTGATGTCCGTGGTCAGTCCCACGATGTCGATGTCGTGGGTGCGCACCAGGTCCTGCAGCACCTCGACGCTGAGGGCGGTGGCGTCGTGCACCTCGGCCTCGGCGGGGGCACCGGGATCGGTGGGGTCCTTCAACCGGTGCTGGGAGACCGAGCCCATCAGCACGCGGGAGAGGTCCAGCTCGAGGGGGAAGGGCGTGCGGGTGGGCACTTCGTCCTTCTGCGCAAGCGCGAGGCCCTGTGCCTCCTGCAGCGTCTCCAGCAGCACCCGGTGCTGGCGGAAGTCCTGGGAGCGCACGAAGCGGGCCAGCGAGCGGTACAGCTCCGTCTTGACGTCCAGCACCTCCTGCGCCGGCTCGTAGAGGTCGCTGAACACGTTGGCGAGCTTCTCGCGCTCGTCCCGGCTGAGCGTGCGGGAGAAGTCGCGCTCGAGCAGACGATCCACCAGCTCCTGGGTGGTGCGGGTCTGGACGGGATCGTTGAGCATCCGGAAGAACGCGGTGAAGGTGCGGCCCACGCTGGACTGCCCCAGCAGATCGTCGCCGGCCAGCAGCTGTTCGAGGATCTCGCCGCGCGAGCCCTCCGGGGAGAGGATCTGCTCGCGCAGTCGCAGATCGACGGCGCGCAGGTCCTCGCGGTACTGCAGGAAGTCGCCCGAGAGCTCGGCGGCGATCTGCAGGATGTCCCGCAGCCGGTCGGTGGAGGCCTCGGGGCTGGGCAGCATCAGCTCGCCCTCGGCGAGTTCGCGGATCTCGGCCTCGATCCGTTCCCGTCGGCGCTGGAGGTCGCCCAGGCGCACGTCACGATCGGTCTCGGTCTCCTGGGCGAGGCGCTCGAACTGCTGGACCACCAGGGTCAGGCGCGACTCGGTGGTGGTGGGCCGGTGCTCCTCGAGCGAGGCGATGAACTGGATCGCGTCGATGGTCGCCGGGGACGGCTCGAAGGTGGTCTCGGTGTGCTGCGGGTCGTCGCGGCGGGTCAGGTAGCCCTCGCGCACCCAGGTGTCCACGTACTCCGAGGCGCTGCGGCCGCCGCGGGCCTCGCCGCTGAGGTCGGGGCCCTCGGGCGATTCGTCGTCGCGGACGTCATCGCGGTCGTCGTCGTGGTCGTCGTGCAGCAGCGGCAGGTGCGCACCGACGCGCGCGATCAGCTCGCTGCGCGGGAGTCGACGGTCCCCCGCGGGGAAGGTCGCCTGCAGGATGGCGAGGACCGCAGGGGCCTTCGTGGCAGCGAGCAGTCGCCAGGTGCTGGCCCGGCGCAGCTGCTCGTAGGCGTCCTTGCGCGCGGACACGGCGTCGCTGTGGCGGTCGGTCCACCGGTTCGGCTCGGTCGTGGTCACGAGGGGAGAGTCTAGCGTCGACGGCGGGCTCGATCCCACCGCATCCGGAGGGTTCAGCCCTTCACCGAGCCGGACATCAGCCCGGCCAGGAAGTACCGCGACAGCAGGATGTAGACCAGCAGGGTGGGCAGCGAGGCCAGCAGTGCACCGGCCATCGAGACGCCGTAGTCGGTCAGCAGTGCACCGTTGGCGAGGTTGTTCAGCGCCAGGGTGACGGGTCCGTTGGCCGCGCTCGAGAAGAACACCGCGAACAGGTAGTCGTTCCAGGCGTTGGTGAACTGCCAGATCAGCACCACGGCGAAGCCGGGCACGGCGATCGGCAGCGCCACCGACCAGAAGGTGCGCAGCATGCCTGCACCGTCGACCCGGGAGGCCTCCATGAGCTCCTCGGGCACCGTCTCGAAGTAGTTGCGGAAGATCAGCGTGGTGATGGGGATGCCGAACACCACGTGGAGCACGATCAGCGAGGGGATCCCGTTGGGCACCTGCACCGCGAGCATCAGCTCGAGCAGTGGGATCATCACCGCCTGGTAGGGCAGGAACATCCCGAACAGGATCAGGGTGAAGACGACGTCCGCCCCGGGGAATCTCCAGCGGGAGAGCACGAAGCCGTTCAGGCATCCCAGGGTGGCGGAGATGATCGTGGAGGGGACGACCATCATCACCGAGCGCCCGATCGACGGGGCGAGCTGCTCCCACGCCGCTCGCCAGTTCTCCAGGGTCCATTCGCTCGGCAGCAGCCAGGCCCGGGCCGGCGTCGCATCGCCCACGCCCTTGAAGCTGGTGATGAACAGGACGTACACCGGGATCAGTACGACCAGGAGCCCCATCAGCAGCAGCAGATAGCGCAGGGTGCGCGCCAGGGTGCGCCGCGGGCGTCGGCGGCGGCGCCCGGTGGCGGCCGACGCTCCG
>JAKDUN010000240.1 GCA_030457675.1 Brachybacterium sp.
GGGAGTGGAGGAGTGCTTGAACCCCTGCGGGGTGTTCGCCTCCTCCACTCCCTTTCTTCATGCCCAGAAGCAGACGGCCGCACCGTCGTGACGGTGCGCAGAGTCGTTCGTCTTTCCGCTCACCTCGGGGCCCTCGGTCCGTCTCGATGTGTTCGCCTCCCGGTAGACTCAACTGGCGGATCCGCCCCGTCGCCCGCGCCGACGGGGGAGATCCGCGGAGCGGTCTTCTGCTCCGAGCTGTACGCCATCGAAGCTTCGGGCGCACCACATCGGTGCCCCGCTGAGTTCCAGGAGAGCCATGCCGTCCACGCTGCCGGGCGTTCCCGACATCGATGAGGACCTCGCGAATCGCATCGTCGAGCGCCTCGGAGCCATCGAGCACCGCCTGCGCGACTCGGTGTCCAGCTCCGACGACATGATGAGGTGGACGGGCCGGCACCTGATGGACGCCGGAGGCAAGCGCGTGCGTCCGATGCTGGTGCTGCTCGCGGCCTCCTTCGGTGACGTCGATGCCGAGGGTGTCCAGGACGTGGCCGTGCTCGTCGAGCTGACCCACCTGGCCAGCCTGTATCACGATGACGTGATGGACTCGGCGCCCACTCGTCGCGGCACCGACAGTGCGCACGCCCTCTGGGGTAACAACGTCGCCATCCTCACCGGGGACTTCCTCTTCTCCCGCGCGAGCGGGCTCAGCGCCCGGATCGGCACCGAAGCGGTACGGCTCCACTCGGAGACCTTCGAACGTCTCTGTCTGGGACAGCTTCACGAGACCGTCGGTCCGAAGGTGGGCGATGATCCCTTCGAGCACTACATCTCGGTCCTCTCCGACAAGACCGCCTCCCTGCTCGCCCTCGCCGGCGGACTCGGTGCCTCGCTCTCCGGTGCCCCGGAGGGCACGGCGGACGTGATGCGCCGCTACGGGGAGAAGGTGGGTGTGGCATTCCAGCTCGCCGATGATGTCCTGGATCTGGAGAGCGACGCGGCCACGAGCGGGAAGACCCCGGGCATCGATCTGCGTGAAGGTGTCCCCACGATGCCGACCCTTCTGATCCGGCGCCGAGCCGCGGAGCAGCCGGATACCCACACCCTCGATATCCTCGAGCGACTCGACGGTGATCTGAGCTCGGAGTCCTCGCTCGAAGAACTCGTGGCGCTGCTCCGTGCCGATCCGGCGCTCGAGGAGACCCGACAGCTCGCGACACGGACCGCCGACGAGGCGATCGGGATCCTCGCAGAGCTGCCCGCCGGGGGCGTGCGCGACGCACTGATCGGCTTCACCTCCACCCTCGTGCGACGGAACCGCTGAAGTACGCTCGGACCTACCGCTGGGGACCGTGCGGCCCCAGGAGAAGGCTTCCGTGTTGACGACGTCGTGATGGTGCCCTCGTGGCGCCCTCGTGGTGCCGTCGGGTTCCTGCGAGTACCCTGTACGCGGCCCCGCATGCGGCCGATCCGACCTCGGGGGCACATCTGACCGCAGATGCGACGAGGTCGTCGGCAGGCAGGCGACCATTCGAACCGGCCCTGGGGGTACGAGCATGTCCGACACCGCTGGACAGAAGCGGAGCACGGGGAAGCGACTCACCGTCGTCTCCTCCGCCGTGCTAGCGGTGGTGGCACTGGTGCTGACGGGCTTCGCGCTCCGCTACCCCGGGCTGTCCTCCTCGGACGTGGAAGTCTCCAACGGCGGCGTGTGGGTGACCAACGAACAGCTGGGCCTGTTGGGCCGGTTGAACGTGGATGCCGGTGAGCTCGATGCGCGGTTGTCCTCGACCGGTCAGGATCTCGACATCATCCAGTCCGGGTACACCGTGCTGGAGACCGGACCCCGCGGCATCACCCCGATCAACACCGCCTCGGTGACCCGCAACGGTCTCGTCGAACTGCCCACGGGGACCACGGTGAGGATCGGCGGGGACCGCATCGTGATCGCCGCACCGGACGGGCGCGTCTGGATCGTCTCGCCGCAGGAGGCTGCGGCGTTCAGCGCGAGCGCGGTGGAACCCGTGCTCGAGGCGGAAAGCAGCCAGCGGCCGGTCGCCGTCTCCGACGACGGCGACGTCTTCGTGCTGGACGGGACCGAGCTGCTGAAATACCCCCGGGAGGGGGACACCCGAGACACGACGGCGGAGGACCCGATCGAGGTCCCGGGCATCTCCCAGAACGCCGAGGCGATCCAGCTCTCCGCAGTCGGCGATCAGCCGGTGATCCTCGATCGGGAGAACTCGCTGCTGCGCGTCGGTACCGACATGGACGAGTACAGCCTGGCCGATTACGGCGTCTCGTCCCTGGAGAAGGCGGAGCTGCAGCAATCCGGACCGGCATCGGAGTCCTTCGTCGTCTCCACGGCGGACTCGCTGTTCGTCATCCCGTTCGACGGCGGTTCGGCGAAACAGATCGATGCCGGCGGCACCGGCACCGACGTCGTCAAGCCCGCCCAGGTCCGGGGCTGTGCGTACGGCGCCTGGGGCGGGTCGAAGCGGTATGTCCGGGACTGCGAGGGCCAGGAGACCGTGGCCGAGACCATCCCGCAGGCCGAGGACTCCGGCGACCTCACCCTGCGCGTCAACCAGGACCTGGTGGTCCTGAACGATCAGAAGTTCGGCCTGTCCTGGGAGATCATGGACAGCATGCAGCTGGTGGACAACTGGGTGATCAACCAGGACATCCAGACCAACACCTCGCAGGAGAAGGAGAAGGAAACCCTCACCACCACGATCACCAACATCGCCGCCGAGCGTGATGAGGAGAACCGGCCCCCGACGGCGAATGAGGACACCTTCGGAGTGCGGGCCGGCAAGAGCATCGTGCTGCCGGTGACGAAGAACGACACGGATCCCGATGGCGACATCCTCACCGTCGGTGTTCAGGGGGACCAACCGAGCATCGGCACGATCACCCCGATCCGGGGCGGCACCCAGCTCCAGATCGAGGTCGCCGAGGACGCCACCGGCACGGCGGCCTTCACGTACCAGGCCGATGACGGCCGGGGCGGCACGGACACCGCGACGGTGAACCTGGAGGTCCGAGGGGAGGGCGAGAACTCACCGCCGGAGGCCGCGGAGCAGACGATCACGAAGGTCCAGGTCCGTTCCGGTGAGGAGGTCAGCTTCAACATCCTGCCGTACTGGGAGGATCCTGACGGCGACTCGTTCTACCTCGCCAATGCCACCGTCGCCCCGGAGGATCTGGTGACCTTCCGCCCCGACGGGCTCATCACCTTCAACGACGCTGGCCTCTCGCCCGGCACGAAGCAGGTGCAGCTGACCTTCCGCGACGAGAACGGCCTCGCCGGGGAGGGGGTCGTCGAGATCGAATCGGTCACCGAGAGCGACCTCGCACCGATCACCACCGCGGATCACGCCAGCCTCGTCGCCGGCCGCACCACCACGATCAAGCCGCTGGTCAACGACCTGAACCCCAACGGCGGCAACCTTCAGCTGCTCGGCGTGAGCGAGACCGGCGGGCTCGAGGTCGAACCCGCCCTGGACGCCGGAACCATCGAGGTCACCGGAGACACTCCGGGCACGTACTACCTCGAATACACGGTGGCCGCCAGCGGGGCGAGCACCGCCTCCCTCGGACTGGTGCGGGTGGATGTCGAGGAGCCCACGACGGACGACCTGAAACCGGTCGCGGTCGATGACATGGGCACCGTCACCACGGGAGCCGACACCCTGCTGGACCCCCTGGAGAACGACGTCGATCCCACCGGTGGGGTCCTCGTCGTCAACTCGATCGACGTCCCCGACGGAAGCGGCCTGAAGGCCACCGTCGTGAACCACCACCTGGTCCGGGTGGAGGCAGATCCCGGCGCGGTGGTCTCGCAGGAACCGGTCCCGGTCACCTATGAGGTCGCGAACTCCACCGGCACAGCCACCGGCACGATGCGGGTGATGGTCGCGAGCACCGATACCCAGTTCGCGAACCCTGAAGCGGTGCCGGATCGGGCGGTGGTCCGTGCCGGCGACATGGTCAACATCGACGTCACCGCGAACGACGTCTCCCCGACAGGATCAGATCTCCACCTCGGCGAGATCATGGACACCTCCCGCGCCGACGGCGAGGGCCACGCCGAACCGAACCAGGACCGGATCCGGTTCCGTGCGCAGGACGATGCCAGCGGCGAGGCGGTCGTGCAGTACGAGGTGGTCGACGAGACAGGACGGACCGGATCCGCGCTGGTCCACATCTCGATCGTCCCCCGGGACGTCGAGAACACGGCACCCCAGCCGAAGAATCTCACTGCGAGGACGGTGGCGGGGACCGCGGTGCGGATCCCGGTCTCGACCACGGGCATCGACCCCGACGGGGACTCGGTGATGCTCACCGGGATCACCAGCCCGATGCCGGAGCTGGGCGAGATCGTCACGGCGAACGGGGAGTGGATCGAGTACCTGCCCTATGACGATTCGCGGGGCACGGACCGGTTCCGGTACCAGGTGATGGATCGTCATGGCGCGATCGGCACGGCGGAGGTGCTGGTCGGTGTCGCGGCGCCGAACGAGGTGAACCAGGCTCCCTATGCGGTCGATGACACGGTGGAGGTGCGTCCGGATCGGGAGGTGCAGATCCCGGTGCTCGACAACGACACCGACCCCGAAGGGGACGAGCTCGGTGTGGTCCGCAGCGATGTCACGACGATGACGGAGATCGAGGAGATCCCGCTCCCCGAGGGTGCCGCGGAGGATGGCTACCTCACCGTGGTCACGCCGTCGGAGTCCGGTACCCACACGGTGCTGTATTCCGCCTCGGACGGCCAGCTGAAGAGCTCCGCGACCGCCACCATCAAGGTGGCGAGCAATGCGCCGCTGCGCTCCCCGGTGGCCCGCGACGCCTTCGTCGCGGCCGCAGATGTGATGGACCCGGAGCCGCAGCCCCTAGCCGTCGATGTGGGGGCCCACGCCACCGCGCCCCCCC
>JAKDUN010000241.1 GCA_030457675.1 Brachybacterium sp.
GTCGGGAACGGGGTGGGGCGGGCTGCGGGGCGGTGCCGCCGGCAGGAGGGGACGCCCGGGGTCAGGCGCGCCGCCTCCCGGACCGCCACACCTGGTGGGTGAGCGGCATGCCGGGCCGATAGGCGAGGTGGACGGCGGCGGGGGCGTCGAGCACGTGCAGGTCGGCGCGGGCGCCGATCCCGAGGTGGCCGACGTCGGTGCGGCGCAGCGCGAGCGCTCCGCCGCGGGTGGCGGCGCGGACGGCTTCGGCGAGCGAGAGGTGCATCTGCAGCACGGCGGTGGTGACGCAGAAGCTCATCGCACTGGTGAAGCTGGTGCCGGGGTTGCAGTTCGAGGCGATCGCGATCGCAGCGCCGGCGTCCAGCAGCTCCCGGGCCGGTGCCAGCGGGGCGCGGGTGGAGAGGTCGCAGGCCGGCAGCACGGTGGCGACCGTCGGCCCGGCGTCCACGGCCAGTCGTCCCGGGGCGCCCCCGGGGGCGGTGGGGCGAGCGGCGGTCGCGGCGAGCGCCTCGATGTCGGAGGCGCCGAGGTGGTTCACGTGATCCACGCTCGCAGCGCCCAGCTCCGCGGCCAGCTCGACACCGCCGGAGCGGCCCAGCTGGTTGCCGTGCACCCGCAGGCCCAGGCTGGCGGCGGCGCCGGCGCGCAGCACCCGCTCGGACTGCTCGGGGTCGAAGGCGCCCTGCTCGCAGAAGACGTCGATCCAGCGCACGTGCGGGGCGACCGCGGCGAGCATCTCACCGCTGACCAGGTCGACGTACTCCTCGGCCCGATCAGTGAACTCGCGCGGCACCAGGTGGGCGCCGAGGTAGGTCGCCTCGTCGAGCTCGCCGTCCGCGATCAGGGAGGACAGCAGCAGCGCGGCCTGCAGCTCGTGCTCCACGGTGAGGCCGTACCCGGTCTTCGTCTCCAGCGTGGTGGTGCCGCCGGCGACGGCTTCCGCGATCCGGCCGCGGACCAGCTCGCGCAGGTGCTCCTCGGAGGCGGAGCGGGTGGCGTCGGTGGTGACGGAGATGCCGCCGGCCGAGTAGGACTGCCCCGCCATCCTGGCCTCGAACTCGGCGGCGCGGTCCCCGTCGAAGACCAGGTGGGAGTGGGAGTCGACCCAGCCGGGCAGCACAGCACGACCATCGAGGTCCACGGTGTCATCGGCGGCGGGAGCCCGCGTGGCGGGGCCGGTCCAGGCGATGCGTCCGTCCTCGATGACCAGCGCGGCCTCGCGCTGCACCTGCTCCTCGGTCGTCCCGCCGGGGCGTGCGGGGTCGTCGAGGGCGGGATCGAGGGTCCACAGCTCGCTGATGCCGGAGATCAGGGTGCTCGTCATGGCGGGGCCTCCTGCGGGTGAGGGTGGGATGGAGGTGCCCGGAGCCGGTTCGACTGCTCGAACCGGCTCCGGGGCGGCGGATCAGTCCCGACGCCCCGGGGTCATCGGCACGCGCACGCCGCGCTCGTGGGCGACGTTGTCGGCGCGGGAATAGCCGGCATCGACGTGGCGGATCACGCCCATGGCGGGGTCGTTGGTCAGCAGGCGCTCGAGCTTCTGCCGGGCGAGGTCGGTGCCGTCGGCCAGGCCCACCTGGCCGGCGTGGATCGAGCGACCGATGCCGACACCGCCGCCGTGATGGATCGAGACCCAGCTGGCGCCGGAGGAGGTGGAGGTCAGAGCGTTCAGCAGCGGCCAGTCGGCGATCGCGTCGGAGCCGTCGAGCATGGACTCGGTCTCGCGGTAGGGGGAGGCGACGGAGCCGGAGTCGAGGTGGTCGCGACCGATGACGATCGGGGCCTTGACCTTCCCGTCGCGGACCAGGTCGTTGAAGAGCATCCCGGCCTTGTGCCGCTCGCCGTAGCCGAGCCAGCAGATGCGGGCGGGCAGGCCCTCGAACTCGACGTACTCGTCGGCGGCATCGAGCCAGCGATGCAGGTGCTCGTTCTCGGGGAACAGCTCCTTCAGCGCCGCATCGGTGACGGCGATGTCCTCGGGATCGCCGGACAGCGCCACCCAGCGGAACGGTCCCAGGCCCTCGCAGAACAGGGGGCGGATGTAGGCCGGCACGAAACCGGGGAACTCGAAGGCGCGGTCGTAGCCGGCCTGGCGGGCCTCATCACGGATCGAGTTGCCGTAGTCGAACACCTCGGCGCCGGCATCCTGGAACTCGACCATGGCCTGGACCTGGCGGGCCATCGCCTCGCGGGACTTCTTGGTGAAGCCCTCCTCGTCGGCCTCGGCCTCGCGCTGCCAGTCCTCGACGCTGACCTCGGTGGGCAGGTAGCTCAGCGGGTCGTGGGCGGAGGTCTGGTCGGTGACCACGTCGATGTGCAGGTCGCCGGCCCGGTGACGCTCGAGCAGCGCCGGGAAGACGTCCGCCGCGTTGCCGACGATGCCGATCGAGAGGCCCTTCTTCTCGGCCTTGGCGGCGCCCGCCCGAGCGATCGCGTCGTCGAGGTCGTCGGCGATCTCGTGGCAGTAGCGCTTGGCGACGCGGCGCTCGAGGCGGGCGCGGTCCACGTCCACGATCAGGCAGACGCCGTCGTTGAGGGTGACCGCCAGCGGCTGCGCACCGCCCATGCCGCCGCAGCCACCGGTCAGGGTGATGGTGCCGGCCAGGGTGCCGCCGAAGCGCTTGGCGGCGACGGCCGCGAAGGTCTCGTAGGTCCCCTGCAGGATGCCCTGGGTGGCGATGTAGATCCAGGACCCGGCGGTCATCTGGCCGTACATCATCAGGCCCTCGGCCTCGAGCCGGCGGAACTCGGGCCAGGTCGCCCAGTCGCCGACCAGGTTGGAGTTGGCCAGCAGCACGCGCGGGGCCCACTCGTGGGTGCGCAGCACGCCGACGGGCTTGCCGGACTGGACCAGCAGGGTCTCGTCGTCCTCGAGGTCCTGCAGGGTCTCGACGATCGCGTCGAAGGCCTCCCAGGAGCGGGCGGCGCGGCCCGTGCCGCCGTAGACGACGAGGTCGTCGGGGCGCTCGGCGACCTCGGGGTCGAGGTTGTTCATCAGCATCCGCAGCGGAGCTTCGGTCTGCCAGGACTTGGCGCTGAGGGTGGTGCCGCGGGCGGCGCGGACGGGGCGGGCTCCGGGGAGAGGCATCTCTGGCTCCTGAGGTCGGGGGCGCGGTGACGGTGCCGCGGGGCGATTCGCTCCAGGACATCACCGCCGACCGGTCGGGTCGAGGGGGTCACGGCCCAAGCTGTCCGGTATCCCGGACCCGGTGGGGTTCGCGACCTCGCGCCGACGGCCCGGCGACTATACCCGGGTGAGCGGGTGGTGCGGCTGAGGCGGCAGCTCGACGGAGATCGGGTCCGACGGGCGGACCGTCCCGCCCCGGGCGACGATCCCCATCACCCCGGTGAGGCGGCGGACCTCGCCCGAGTCGTCCCGCGGCAGGACCCGGCGGAGCAGGCCCGGCTGGAAGGCCTCGATCTGCTGGCAGGGGTTCCGCAGCCCCGTCACCACGACGACCGCCTCCCCGATCCGCAGGCGGGTCCCGACCGGCAGACCGAGCAGGTCCACGCAGGCGGTGGTGATGTTCTCCCCCAGCTCCCCCGGGGCGACCTCGTGCCCCTGCTCGGCCAGGTGCGTGAAGAGCTCCTGGTGGATCAGGTGGATCTGGCGGAGGTTGGGCTGAGCGGGATCCCTCGCCACGCGGCTGCGGTGCTTGACCGTGACCCCGGCGTGCGCGTCCCCGCGCACGCCGATCCCCTCCAGGAGCTCGATCGACTCCGCGCGGGACTTGCTGAAGCTGTGCTCAGCACTGACATGGACCGAGACGACGGTGGGGTTCATGTGTCGATCCTTCCAGAGGCGCCCCGCGGGCGACAGCCCCGTCGGCCCTCGCGGCCCCGGGCGCGGTTCGACCGCGCGACCCGCCGCGCAGGCGCCGGGTCGACGGGCGGTGGTGCGGTGACGGCGGGAGCGAGGTCGCGCCGGGTGACCAGAGACGGCATGGCTGTGATCGTGCCCGAGCGATCACCCGCCCGTCACCGGATTCCCCGGACGGCGCCCTCCCAGTCTCCGGGTGATCTCCTCCGCCGCGGCGCGCACCGCGGACGTGCTGCGGTCCCGCACCTCTGGGGAGGTCCGCGACTGCTCGAAGGTGATCGCCACCGCCGCGACGGGCCAGCCGGAATGGTCGTGCACCGCCGCCGCCACCGAGGCCAGTTCCTCGGTGACCTCCCCTGTCTCCTCGGCGATCCCGTCGGCCCGCACCCGGGTGAGCAGCTCACGCAGACCCTTGGGTCCCTCCGGGCCGGGCACGGCGGTGCGGGAGGTGAAGTCCTCCCGGGTGCCGAACAGGGCGCGCAGCTGGGCGGGCGGGAGCTCGGCGAGGATCGCACGGCCGCTCGCGGTGAGATGGGCGGAGATCCGCACGCCGACGTCGGTGACCAGGCTGGGCCGGTTCCGGGCCCGCTCCTCGATCACGTAGAGCACGTCCCGGCCGTGCAGCACCGCGAGGTGGCCCGATTCCCCGACCTCGTCGACCATCGCCTCGATCACGCGGCGGCCGATCCGGGCCAGCGGCTCCTGGCGCAGGTAGGCGCCGGAGAGCTCCTGCGCGGCCGGCCCCAGCCCGTACAGCCGCTCCTGCTCCAGGTGCATCACATAGCCGTGCTGCACGAGAGCGGAGAGCAGGTCGTAGGTGCGCGAGCGCGGCAGGCCGAGCTGCTCGGCGATCCGGGCGGCGGGGACCGGGGAGCGGCGCGAGGCGAGGAAGGTGAGCAGACGCAACGTCGCCTCGGCCGCCGGGACCTTCGGGAGCGTCATGACGAACAAGGATGCCATTCGCACGGGCCGCACGGGACGGGTCCGTCGCAGGGCCCGACCGCCCGGACCGGGTGCCATGATGGGCGAACCTACCCCCTTGACGCCCCGACGAGGAGTCCCGATGCCGAACTCTCCCGACCGCGAGACCGCCTGGACCG
>JAKDUN010000242.1 GCA_030457675.1 Brachybacterium sp.
GATGCGCGGCTGTGATGCGCCGCTGTGATGCGCCGCGCACCCGCCGGCATCCCCTGGCCGATGCCGGTCGTCGCAGGTAGGCTGTGCCGGTCCGTGCCGTGCATCGCCGATGCCCGGACCGGATGGCATGAGCCCTCCTGCCACGGAGAGACCGTGGCCGCTGAGACCACAGGAGGTGGGTACCAGACATGCGCAAGTACGAAATGGTCGTCATCCTCGACCCGTCCGTCGATGAGCGGACCGTCACCGGAACTTTCGAGAAGCTCGTCCAGGTCATTCCGACCGAGGGCGGCACCATCGACAACGTCGACGTCTGGGGCAAGCGCAAGTTCGCCTACGAGATCGACAAGAAGACCGAGGGCATCTACATCGTCCTCTCCTTCACCGCGAAGACCTCCACCGCCCAGGAGCTGGACCGCCAGCTCGGGCTCAACGAGTCCGTCATGCGCACCAAGGTCATGCGTCTCGACGCAGCCTGATCCACTGCCGCTGACCCCCGCACCACCCCACCCCATCCCGGAGCAGAGGAGCACCCATGGCGAATGACACCGTCATCACGGTGATCGGCAACCTCACCGCCGACCCCGAGCTGCGTTTCACGCAGTCCGGCATCGCGGTCGCGTCGTTCACCATCGCGTCCACCCCCCGCATGTTCGACCGTCAGGCGAACGAGTGGAAGGACGGCGAGGCGCTGTTCCTCCGCTGCTCCATCTGGCGCGACGCCGCGGAGAACGTGGCCGAGTCGCTGGAGAAGGGCACCCGCGTCGTCGCGCAGGGCCGCCTCAAGCAGCGCTCCTTCACCGACCGTGAAGGTCAGAACCGCACCAGCATCGAGCTGGACGTCGACGAGATCGGCCCCTCCCTCAAGTACGCCACCGCCAAGGCCAACAAGGTCCAGCGCGGCGGCGGCGGAGGCCGTGGCGGCTTCGGCGGCGGCGCACCCCAGGGCGGCGGCCAGGGTGGATACGGCAACCAGGGCGGCCAGGGCGGTTTCCACAACGCCCCGCAGGGCGCTCCGGCTGCCGACCCGTGGGCCGGCGGCGGCAACCAGGGCGGATACGACGACCCGCCCTTCTGATCGCTCCGGCGATCGCTGCATCACACTGATCCATTCCATCCCGGGTGCATGCCCGGGCTCCCCTCAGAAAGAAGGAGCACCACGATGGCCAAGCCCTCACTTCGGCCCCCGAAGAAGAAGCAGAACCCGCTGAAGGCCGCGGGAGTCGAGACCGTCGACTACAAGGACGCCGCGCTGCTGCGCAAGTTCGTCTCCGACCGCGGAAAGATCCGCGCCCGTCGGGTCACCGGCGTCTCCGTCCAGGAACAGCGCAAGATCGCGAAGGCCGTGAAGAACGCCCGCGAGATCGCCCTGCTGCCGTACGCGACCTCCGGTCGCTGAGCGAGGAAGGGAACCACATGACCACCAAGCTCATCCTCACCAACGAGGTCACCGGTCTCGGTGCAGCCGGTGACGTCGTCGACGTCAGGGACGGCTACGCCCGGAACTTCCTCATGCCCCGCGGTCTCGCGACCCCGTGGACCAAGGGCGGTCAGCGTCAGCTCGACCAGATCCGTGCGGCCCGCGGCAAGCGTGCGATCGCCAGCATCGAAGAGGCGCAGGCGCTGAAGACCTCGCTCGAGTCGAAGCCCGTCGTCATCGCCGAGCGCGCCGGCCAGAACGGCCGCCTCTTCGGCGCTGTCTCCTCCAAGGAGATCGCCGAAGGCGTGAAGGCGATCTTCGACAAGGACATCGACCGTCGCACCGTCGAGTTCGTGGCGCCGATCCGTGCGCTCGGCGAGCACAAGGCGACCGTCCGTCTCCACGACGAGATCTTCGCCAACCTCGCCGTCCAGGTCATCGCCGCCAAGGGCGCGACTTCCAAGGCCTGATCCGACAGCCTGACCGAGCCCCGCGCTCACTCCACTGCGACCTGCGGCACCACTCCTGTGACAGGGAGGGTGCCGCGGGTCGCAGTCGTCGTGGCGGTGCTTCCGTCCCGCGGGTGCTCGACCTTTGTCGCCCGGGTGGATCGGCCGGCGTGGATAGACTCGGGGCATGTTCGGGATCAGCCAGCAGAAGAAGCAGATCTTGACCCTCCAGGCACAGGTCCGTGACCTCGAGGGCCTCGTCGACGAACTCGCAGCACGCGCGGGAGTCGGCGATGTCGAGCTCGCCGAGCTGCGCGCCGCGGTCGGGCCCCGGGTCCCCGACCAGTCCCGCCGGCTGGTCGCCGAGGGCCGGGTCATCGAGGCGATCAAGGCCTACCGTGTGCACACCGGCGCCGGCCTGAAGGAGGCCAAGGACGCGATCGACGCCTACCGCGTGCGGTGAGCGCTGAACGCTGGGCGGCCAGCTGCGGCGGTTCGCCTGCCTCGTGCACCTCGGCCACGATCGGAGCACGAGGTGCCCTTCTCTCAGTGATGTGACGCAGCTCGGACCTCAGTGAGGTCGACCCCCGCCTCGGGCTACCCTCGAGCGGTGACCTCCCGACTCCGTGACACCGCCTCCCCGCAGCACGACGGCTCGCTGGCCCGCTCCCTCGGCCACGGCCAGATGGCCATGATCGCCATGGGCTCCGCGCTCGGCACCGGCCTGTTCCTCGGTTCCGGGGAGGCGATCGGCATCGCCGGCCCGGCCGTGATCGTCTCCTTCGCGCTCGGCTCACTGATCGCCGCGACGATCGCCCTGTCGATGGGTGAGATGGCCTCCCGCCACCCCGTCCGCGGCGGCTTCGGGACCCTGGCCGCGCACTACCTCTCCCCTTTCTGGGGGTACATCACGCGCTGGCTGTACTGGATCGTCACCGTGTGCGTGACCGGCGCCGAGCTGGTGGCCTGTGCGGCCTACCTCGCCTATTGGGTGCCGGCGATCCCGATCTGGGCCGGGATCCTGATCTTCGCCGCCGTGATCATTGCGATCAACCTCTCGAGCGTGGGCTCGTTCGGCATCGTCGAGTTCTTCCTGTCCTCCATCAAGGTGATCGCGGTCTTCGCGTTCATCCTGGTGGGCGCGGTGCTGGTGTTCTTCGGCCTCCCGAGCGCGCCCGCCCCGGGCCTCGCCCTGCTCACGGCCGACGGGGGCTTCGCCCCGAACGGCTGGGCTGCGGTGTGGGTCGCCCTGTCGGTGGTGATGTTCTCCTTCGGCGGTATCGAGCTGCTGTCGATCACCGCCGCCGAGGCGAAGGATCCCGCCCGTTCCATCAAGACGGCCGCGCGCACCACGGTGGTGCGCCTGGCCTTCTTCTACGTGTTCTGCATCGGGTTCGTGCTGTGCCTGGTGCCGTGGCGGACCGCGGCCGGATCCGGCGAGGACGTCGCCACCTCGCCGTTCGTGATGGTCTTCGACCAGCTCGGCATTCCCGGCGCCGCTCACATCACCAACCTGCTGGTGCTCATCGCAGCGCTGTCGGCCGCGAACGCGAACCTGTACGCCGGCAGCCGCATGCTGCACTCCCTCGCCGCGGACGGCCTCGCCCCCCGCTTCGCCGCCCACACCACCGCCCGCCGGGTGCCCGTGGTCGGCATCGCGCTGAGCTCGGTGGGCCTGCTCGGTGCCGCGCTGCTCGCCTTCAGCGGCGTGGGCGGTGTGTTCGGCTACATGATGAGCCTGGTGGTCTTCGCGGTGATCCTGGTCTGGGCGCTGATCCTGTGCACCTACATCGTGTTCCGACGCCGAAGGATCACCGGAGCCACCTTCCGTATGCCCGGCGGGATCCCGACCGCGATCGTCGGCCTGATCGGCCTGGGGGCGGTGTTCGCGACCATCGCCGTGCGGCCCAGCATGCAGGTCGCTGCGATGGTGGGGGTGCCGGCGGTGCTGGTGGCGGTCGTGCTCTACCTGACCGTCGCGCGCCGCCGGATGGATCCGGCCGACATCGAGGAGGCCTTCGCGGAGGCCGAGTCGATGCGCTGACCCGCTGACACACCGCTGCGAAGTGGCCGACGTGTCGTTCGTTACTGTGCGGGGCGTCGGTTTGGGCTGACAGTGAAGCGGGGGTAATCTAAGGGAACCTTCGGCCTCGGTGGTTCAGAAACCCGGTGTCGAAGATACGCGCAAGTGGCGGAATTGGTAGACGCGCACGGTTCAGGTCCGTGTGCCGGAAACGGCGTGGGGGTTCAAGTCCCCCCTTGCGCACTCAATGAGCGATGTTGTAACCCGGGCCTGAAGAAACAGGTCTCGGGTTACAGCATCGCTCTCCTCGTCTGAGGACGAGCGTGCTTCGGCCCAGGTGAGGGCTTGCTGCTTCGTGTTCTCGTCGAGGATCGTGGCGAAGGGTGCGGCGGTGTCGGCGGTGAGGGTGCCGCCCTCGTTCAGGTAGATGCGGGTGAAGAAGGTCTGGTTCGCGAGGCGCTTGTTCTGCTCGTCGCAGCGCTCGTAGATCTTTGCGAAGTCGCGGGCGAGATCGAGAGCTCCGTCGATGAGGGCACGGGCTCCTTGGTAGTCGTTGTGGTGCTCGGCGATCTGCGCTTCGATCCCGTCAAGTTCGGCGCGGAGCCGGGTCTGGAACTTCTTCAGCTGGTCCAGGGACAGGGCGTCGGCGAGGTGGGCTTCGAGGAGCTTGTCCTGCTCGGCGAGGATCTGCTTACGCCGTTCGGTGAGGTCGCGGATGGATTGGTTCGTGCCTGCGGTGAGCTGGTCGAACTCGTGGGTGAGCATCCCCCGGAGCGCGTCGGTCATCGCTGGGGTGAGGGTGATGCGCCGGTAGTAGTCGGCGACGAGCTTCTCGACCCGGTCCACGGGTGCGTAGGGCATGTCGCAGGTGGTGCGCTTGTTGTTGCGGCCCAGGCAGATGAAGTACGGGTAGATGTTCCCGTGCCGGTTCTTCGCGTGGATGATCGTCATCCGCTGGCGACAGCGCCCGCAGTAC
>JAKDUN010000243.1 GCA_030457675.1 Brachybacterium sp.
GCCATGCTGACCGACACCGCGCTCCGAGAGGCGTTCTCCCAGTTCCCCCAGGGCATGGTCCTGATGGCGGCGGAGGTCGACGGCGTGCGGCACGGCCTGGTCGCCTCGACGTTCACCGTGGGAGTCTCCCTGGATCCGCCGCTGGTCTCCTTCGCCGTGCAGCACAGCTCCCGCACCTGGCCGTCCCTGCGCGAGCACGGACATCTCGGCGTGACGATGCTGGGCAGCACGCAGGTGCCGCTGGCCCGTCAGCTCGCCTCCACGGATCGCGCCCGCCGCTTCGACGGGGTCGATGTCGCGGTCGATCCGCACGGCGCCCTGACCGTGCAGGACGCCCCGGCATGGATGACGGTGCGCGTCTACGACGAGATGCGGGCCGGGGACCACGACCTGGTGCTGCTCGAGGTGCTCTCGATCGGCAGCCGGCCCGAGGCGGAGGCCGTGGTGTTCCACCGCAGCCGCTTCAAAGGCATGGTCCGCGAGGAGCTGCACGTCTGAGCCCACCCGCTTGGTCACCGGCGCCTGCGTGGGCGAGCGCCGCCTCCGAGACGGAGACGGACAACCTGGACTCCTGGCGCGACACAGGTCACACTGAACGCACTCTGCGGAGCGTACGACGCCGTCGCTCCCGGGCTCCGACGGTGACTGCTCAGTCACCTCCATCGTTCCCCATTGGCCTCGCACCCCGATCGCTCCTAGGGTCGAAGGGCCTGCGACCTGGGGATGGACCCGGTCGCCGGTTCCGATCCCACTGACGGGCCCGTTCGTGCGTGCGAGCCGGCCCGCTCCGCTCGCACGTCGAACGAAAGGACCGTGATGGCTGGAGTCTCCTCCTCCCCTCGCCCCGCTGACTCCCCCGGTACCGGGAAGAGCCCCGGAGACGATCCGAGCTCGACCCCGAACGGTGCCGCGCAGACCGCCCACTCCCCGGTGAACTGGCCGGTGTTCCTCGGCACCGCCGTGGTCATCGTCGCCTTCGTGCTGTTCGCCGCGATCTGGCCGGGCACGGCGGAGACCGTCATCTTCGGCTCGATGGCGTGGGTGGCGAAGAACTTCGGCTGGTACTACGTCCTGACCGCCGCGCTCGTGGTGGTGTTCGTGCTGATCGTCGCCTTCTCCAAGGTGGGCGGCACGAAGATGGGCCCGGACCATTCGCTGCCGAAGTACAACCTGTTCACCTGGGCGGCCATGCTGTTCGCGGCCGGCATCGGCGTGGACCTGATGTTCTTCGGGATCTCCGGCCCCGCCACGAACTTCCTCACCCCGCCGGATGTCCCGGCCGGGTCCGAGGACGCCGCCCGGATGGCCACCGTCTGGACGATCTTCCACTACGGGATCCCCGGCTGGGCGATGTACGCGCTGATGGGGATGGCCTTCGGTCTGTTCGCCTATCGCTACCACCTGCCGCTGTCGATCCGTTCCGCCCTGGCGCCGATCTTCGGCAAGCGGATCCACGGCGCCGTGGGCCATGTCGCCGAGATCGGCGCGACCATCGGCACCATCTTCGGCATCTCGGTCTCCCTCGGCATCGGCGTGGTCTTCCTGAACTTCGGCCTCTCCGCACTGTTCGGCATCCCGAACTCCCTCGCGGTGCAGATCGCCCTGATGGCGCTCGCAGTGTTCATCACGGTCCTGTCCACGGTCTCCGGCGTGGACAAGGGCATCCGCCGCCTCTCCGAGCTCAACGTGCTGCTCGCCCTCGTGCTGATGCTGTGGGTGCTGTTCTCCGGGAACACTCCCCAGCTGCTCAACGCCCTGGTCCAGAACATCGGCGACTTCTTCTCGCGGTTCCCCTCGATGCTGATGAACACCTTCGCCTACAGCGAGGGCACGGCGGACTACCCCGCGGATCAGTGGATGGCCGACTGGACCCTGTTCTTCTGGGCCTGGTGGATCGCCTGGGCGCCCTTCGTGAGCCTGTTCCTGGCACGCATCTCCCGGGGCCGCACCCTGCGTCAGTTCGTCGTCGGCGTGCTGCTGATCCCCTTCGCGTTCATTCTGCTGTGGGTCTCGATCTTCGGGAACGCGGCGATGAGCTTCTTCGGGGACGAGGCGTTCCTCGACCTGACCATCAACCAGCCCGAGTCCGGTTTCTTCAACCTGCTCGGGCAGTACCCCGGCGAGCTCTTCACGGTCTCCCTCGCCATGCTCACCGGGCTGTTCTTCTACACCACCTCGGCGGATTCCGGTTCGCTGGTGATGGCGAACATGACCTCCAAGGCCACCACCACCGACTCCGACGGTCCGCCGTGGCTGCGCATCGTCTGGGCCTTCATCACCGCCGCTCTGACCCTGGTGATGCTGTTCATCGACGGTGTCTACACGCTCCAGGCCGCGACCGTGATCGTGGGCCTGCCGCTGTCGGTGATGATCTACCTGGTGATGTACAGCCTGTGGAAGGTGCTGCGCACCGAGCACATGAACCTCGAATCCCGCCAGGCCACCCTGCCCGCGCTGCTGACCAGCCGCGTCCGGGAGGCCGATGGCGGCGAGCGTGGCTCGTGGCGCCAGCGCCTCCAGCACCGCATGTCCTATGCCTCGGCCGAGCAGGCGACCACCTTCCTCGACACCGTCGCCACCCCGGCGGTCGAAGAGGTCGCCGCGGAGCTGACGAAGCTCGGCGCCGAGGTCTCCTGCCATCGCGGTGCCCACCCGGACAGCCAGATCCCTTTCGTGGACCTGGTCGTCACCTTCCCCGAGGGCGAGGACTTCAAGTACCAGACCTACCCGGTGGCCTATTCGACGCCGAGCTTCGCGGCGAACCTGGCTGCGGTGCGCGGGACCTACTACCGGGTCGAGATCTTCTCCGCCCTCGGTTCCCGCGGCCGCGACATCATGGGGTACTCGAAGGAACAGGTGATCGCTGATGTCCTGGACTCCTACGATGCTCACATCATGTATCTGACCCTCAGCACCGAGATCGGTACGGCGACGGGCACGGTCCCCGTCACCGCACCGGACACCTGGGCCGATACCGACCACATCGACACCCCCGCGAGCTCCGCGCCGACGGATGCCCCGGAGAACGCAGACTCGAAGGAGCGACATGACTGAGAGAACCGCCACCCTGTTCATCGACGGAGCCTGGGTCCCCTCGTCCTCCGGCGAGACCCGCACCGTGATCTGCCCGGCCGATCAGAGCGAGGTCGGTGTGGTCTCCGAGGCCACGGCCGAGGACGTCGAGCGCGCGATCCTCGCGGCCCGTCGGGCCTTCGAGTCCCGCGTGTGGGTCGACACGCCGGCCGCCGAGCGGGGCGACTTCCTGCTGCGGGTCGCCGATCAGCTCCAGGAGCGCAAGGCGGAGTTCGCCCGCGCCGAGGCCTTCGACACCGGCAAGCGCCTGGTCGAGGCCGAGGGCGATATGGACGACATCACCGCCTGCTTCCGCTACTTCGGGAAGGTCGCGGGGCAGAACCCGGGCCGTCTGGTCGACGCCGGTGATGACACCGTCATCTCCCGCGTGGTGCACGAGCCGATCGGCGTGTGCGGCATGATCACCCCCTGGAACTTCCCGCTGCTGCAGGCCGCGTGGAAGATCGCCCCGGCCCTGGCCGCGGGCAACTCGTTCATCATCAAGCCGGCCGAGCTCACCCCGCACACCACGATCCTGATCGTGGACGTGATGAACTCGCTGGGCCTGCCCGCCGGCGTGGCGAACCTGGTGCTCGGCTCCGGCGCCGTGGTCGGCGCGCCGCTGTCCTCGCACCCGGAGATCGACCTGGTCTCCTTCACCGGCGGTCTGGTCACCGGACGGAAGATCGCCGCTTCCGCCGCGCAAGGCATCAAGAAGGTGGCCCTCGAGCTCGGCGGGAAGAACCCCAACGTGGTCTTCGCCGACGCCGACTACGAGGCCGCCCTCGACAATGCGCTCAACGCCGCCTTCATGGACTCCGGCCTGCTCTGCTCCGCCGGGACGCGCCTGATCCTGCAGGACACCATCGCCGAGCAGTTCGTCGACGATCTCGTCGCCCGCGCCGAGGGCATCGTGATGGGCGGCCCGCTTGACGAGGCCGCAGAGACCGGCCCGCTGATCTCGAAGGAGCACCGCGACAAGGTCACCGATTATGTCGAGCGCGGCATCGCGGCCGGGGCGCGGCTGCGCACCGGGAACCACTGGGGCGGACCCGAGCTCGAGCAGGGCTTCTTCTTCGCCCCGACCGTGCTGGATCAGTGCACCTCGGACAACCCCGCAGTGGTCGAGGAGGGCTTCGGCCCGGTGATCACCGTGGAGACCTTCTCCACCGAGGCCGAAGCGATCACGATCGCGAACGACACCGAGTACGGCCTGGCCGGTGGGGTGTGGACCTCGAACTCCGGGACCGCGAACCGAGTCTCGCGGCGGCTGCGCCACGGCACCATCTGGATCAACGACTTCCACCCCTACCTGCCGCAGGCGGAGTGGGGCGGTTTCAAGATGTCAGGCGTGGGCCGCGAGCTGGGCCCCACCGGTCTCGAGGAGTACACCGAGGCCAAGCACATCTACGAGAACACCGAACCGGCCGTGACCGGCTGGTTCCCGCGCAAGGACTGATCCCGCACCGTCACGGGCCGTCCCGCGCCGACAGATGCGGGGCGGCCCCTCCCCACTCCCTCGACCGACAGGAAGCAGCTGACATGACCGCACAGGACCTCCCCTCCGAGAACCCCCGCTCCGAGTTCGACTACGTCATCGTCGGCGGCGGCTCCGCCGGCGCGGCCCTCGCCGCCCGCCTCAGCGAGGACCCGAGCGTCGACGTGGCCCTGCTCGAGGCCGGCCCCTCCGATCTCGAGCATCAGGAGGTGCTGCAGCTGAAGCGCTGGCCCGAGCTGCTCGAGGGCGGGCTGGACTGGGACTACCCGATCGAGCC
>JAKDUN010000244.1 GCA_030457675.1 Brachybacterium sp.
ACTAGACCGGCGGGTTCTCCCGCATACCAGCGGCCTGGAGGGAGCAGCACGACCTGCCCTGCGGCAAGATCGACTTCACCGGTCTCGTGACTGAGCGTCGTGGTGCCCGAGTTCACGATCATCACCTTGGTCGCGTCGACAGCAACCCGACCCGTCGAGGCGGAGTGGAGCACGCGCTTTACCGTCAGTGGAAAGGGATTAACACGCGCGCCCAGAGCCTGCGCTCGTGCTTCCGGGGATGCAGGCATCGCATCAACGCACCGAGTTCTGACCTTCGATGATTCGAGCGAAGCGGAGGATGTAGTCCCGGAGGAACTGCACGGTCGATTCCTGCGAGATGTTCCCATCCTCACCGAAAAGGGTGGGTGATTGGGAAAGAAAGACCTCGGGCTGTCCGGGGGTGGGCATGTCGAAGTATGAGAGTGCGAGCCGGAGGTTCTTCTGCGAGCTGTACCCGCCCATGCGGCCAACGGAGTGGCTGATGATCCCTGCGGGCAGGTTCTTCCAGGCGACATCGCTGTTGGGTTTGGAGCCGATGTCGATGGCGTTTTTCAGGCAGGCGGGGATGGTGCGGTTGTTCTCTGGTGTGACGAACAACACGCCGTCGGAGGCTTTGATGATCTCGCGGAACTGGGTGTATTCCGGCGGGGTGGGTTTGTCGGTGATGTCGGGATCGTCGTAGTCGAAGTCGTAGAGAGGAAGGTCGCGGATCTCAACGATGCGTGCGTCGTAGTCTTCGGGAAAGTAGCCGATGGCGTTGTGGGCGATCTTGCGTGCGTAGGAGCCGCGGCGCAGACTGCCGACAAGGACGGAGACGTTCTTACTCAAGGGGTGATTCTCTTTCTCTGGGGTGGATGTTGTGGGAGTGACGGTCGGTTAGAAGTCCCAGTCGTCGTCGCTGGTGTCGACGGCTTTGCCGATGATGTAGGAGGACCCGGATCCGGAGAAGAAGTCGTGGTTCTCGTCTGCTCCGGGGGCGAGGGCGGCGAGGATTTCGGGGTTGACTTCGGTCTCTTCTGGAGTGAAGCGGGCAGGGTAGCCGAGGTTCATGAGGGCTTTGTTCGCGTTGTATCGGACGAAGACGGCGACGTCGTCCATGAGGCCGAGCGGTTCGTAGAGCTCACCGGAGTACGCCAGTTCGAGTTCGTAGAGCTCGTCGAGGAGCGCATAGGTGAACTCGCGCATGTGTTCCTGCTCGGCTGCGGTGTGGGTTTCGAGGCCGCGCTGGTATTTGTAGCCGGAGTAGTAACCGTGTACGGCCTTGTCGCGGAGGATGAGCCGGATCATGTCGGCGGTGTTGGTGAGGGTTGCGTGGACGGAGAAGTGCAGCGGCAGGTAGAACCCGGCGTAGAGCAGCAGCGAGGACAGCAGCGTGGAGGAGACCTTCCGTTTGAGCGGGTCATCCCCGTAGTAGTGCGCGAGCACCTTCTTGCACCGTTCCTGGAGCAGGTCGTTGGCGACGGCCCACCGGTACGCGTCGTCGATCTCTGGGGTCGAGGTGAGCGTGGAGAAGACGGAGGAGTAGGAGCGGGCGTGCACGGACTGCATGAACGCGATGTTCGTGTAGACGGCCTCTTCGTGTTCGGTGCGGGCGTCTTGGATCTGGCAGATCTCGCCGACGGTGGCTTGTACGGTGTCGAGCATGGTGAGCCCGGTGAACACGCGCATGGTCAGCGTGCGTTCCTCCTGGGAGAGTTTTTGCCAGGCGGGGAGGTCGTTGGAGAGGGGCACTTTCTCGGGGAGCCAGAAGTTCGCGGTGAGGCGGTTCCATACCTCGAGGTCTTTGTCGTCTCCGACGCGGTTCCAGTTGATGGGCCGCAGGCGGGCTGCCGGGTCGTGCCGATAGCCCGGCGGAGTGACGGAGATCTCGGTGATGGGGCGGGTGATATCGGTGAGGGTCATGGGTGTTCCTTCGGGAAGATCGGATTCTGGGGTTACAGCGCGCAGGAGACGCAGCCTTCAATCTCGGTGCCTTCGAGTGCGGGCTGGCGCAGGCGGATGTAATAGAGGGTCTTGATCCCGGCACGCCAGGCGTGGATCTGGGCTTTGTTGATGTCGCGGGTGGTCGCGGTGTCGCGGAAGAACAGCGTGAGAGACAAACCCTGGTCGACGTGGCGGGTGGCGGCGGCGTAGGTGTCGATGATCTTCTCGTAGCCGATCTCGTACGCGTCCTCGAAGAACTCGAGGTTGTCGTCGGTCATGTGCGGGGCCGGGTAATAGACGCGGCCGAGCTTGCCTTCTTTGCGGATCTCGATCTTCGCCGCGATCGGATGGATCGACGCGGTCGAGTTGTTCACGTACGAGATCGATCCAGTCGGCGGGATCGCCTGCAGGTAGGCGTTGTAAATGCCGTGCTGCCGCACGGATTCCCGAAGTTGCGCCCAGCCGTCGCGGGTGGGGATCGCGACGCCTGCCTCGGCGAAGAGGGCGCGGACACGTTCGGTGGCGGGCCGCCACTCGCGCTCGGTGTACTTATCGAAGTGCGAGCCGTCGGCGTAGGTGGAGGTCTCGAACCCGGTGAAGGTCGTGCCGCGTTCGATGGCGATCCGGTTGGAGGCGCGCAGGGCGTGGTAGGTGACGGTGAGGAAGTAGATGTCGGTGAAGTCGATGCCCTCCTCGCTGCCGTAGCGGATGCGTTGCGAGGCGAGGAACCCGTGCAGGTTCATCTGACCGAGACCGATCGCGTGCGACGCGTCGTTCCCGGCTGCGATCGAGGGGACCGCGTCGATGTCGGTCTGATCCGACACACTCGTCAGCGCCCGCACTGCGGTCTCGACGGTCGCGCCGAAGTCCGGTGAGGCGAAGGCCTGGGCGATGTTGAGGGAGCCGAGGTTGCAGGAGATGTCCCGGCCGACCTGCTCGTAGCCGATCGCCGCGTCATAGGTGGAGGGCGTGTTGACCTGGAGGATCTCGCTGCACAGGTTCGACATGTTGATGTGCCCCTGCAGCGGGTTGGCGCGGTTGACGGTGTCCTCGAACAGCACGTAGGGGTATCCGGATTCGAACTGCAGCTCGGCGAGGGTCTTGAAGAACTCCCGTGCGCTGATCGTGGTCTTCCGCACCCGCGGGTTCGCGACCAACTCGTCGTAGTGGTCGTTCACGGACAGGTCCGACAGCGGTTTCCCGTACTCGCGCTCGACGTCGTAGGGGCTGAACAAGTGCATGTCCCGGTTCTCCTTCGCGAGCTGGAAGGTGACATCGGGGATCACGACGCCGAGCGAGAGCGTCTTGATGCGGATCTTCTCGTCCGCGTTCTCCCGCTTCGTGTCCAAGAACCGCAGGATGTCCGGGTGATGCGCGTGCAGATACACTGCGCCCGCACCCTGCCGGGCCCCGAGCTGGTTGGCGTAGCTGAAGGAGTCTTCGAGGATCTTCATCACCGGGACGACGCCGGAGGCCTGGTTCTCGATCTGCTTGATCGGTGCTCCGGTCTCGCGCAGGTTCGTCAGCAGCAGCGCGACTCCGCCCCCGCGCTTGGAGAGCTGCAACGCAGAGTTAACGCTGCGTCCGATGGACTCGAGGTTGTCCTCCAGGCGGAGCAAGAAGCAGGAGACGAGCTCGCCGCGCTGCGCCTTGCCCGCGTTCAGGAATGTCGGGGTCGCAGGTTGGAACCTGCCCGAGAGCATCTCGTCCACAAGCCGGGTCGCGAGGGCTTCGTCGCCCTGTCCGAGGAAGAGCGCGGTAGCGACGACGCGCTCCTCAAAACCTTCCAGGTACGTGGTGCCGTCGAACGTCTTCAGGGCGTAGGAAGTGAAGAACTTGAACGCGCCGAGGAAGGTCTGGAAACGGTGCCCGGCCCCGCGAGCCCGCTCATGCAGGTCGGTGAGGAACTCCGGGGCGTACGCGTCGAGGAACGCCCGCTCGTAGTAGGCGTTCGCGACCAGCCACTCCAGGCGCTCGGCCACGCTCGGGAAGGTTCTCGTGTTCGGGATGACGTGCTGGCGCAGGTACTCGTCGGCGGCTTCCTTGTCCTTGTGGAACTGGATCGACCCGCCCGGGGCGAACAGGTTCAGTTGCGCGTTGAGGGCGTGGTAGTCCTTCCGCGCACCGATCCCGGTGCTTGCCCGAGCCGCTGGGGAGATGATGGTCATGCGGTCTTCCTCTCAATGGATGTCAGATTGTCGGAGGCCTGGTCCCAGAAGCGGGTCAGGCCGATGTTCACGTGTTCGATGTCGCGCTGGGTGCCGAGCAGCTCGAAGCGGTACAGCTCCGGAACCTGGCATTTGGCAGAGACGACAGGGCCGGCGAGGCAGTAGTGCTCGCCGAAGTTCGTGTTCCCCGCCGTGATCACCCCCCGGATCAGTGCCCGGTTCGCGGGGTCGTTGAGGAACGAGATCACCTGCTTCGGCACCGCCCCGGCACGTTCCCCGCCGCCGTACGTGGGGACCACGAGCACGAAGGGCCGCGCGACCCGGATCAGCCCCTCCACTCGTGGCCGCAGCGGGATACGGACCGCGGGCTGGTCGAGCCGGTCGACGAAGCGGCGGGTGTTCTCCGACACGCTTGAGAAGAACACGAGATCAGGCGACTGGGCGGCGGCGAGTTCGCGCACTGAGGGCGCTGCGCGCCGGGACTCAGGTGGGGGTGGCATAGCGATCCTCCTCGCTCTCTCTGGCTGTGACGCGCCACGCCACCAACCACTACATGTTGTGCCTCACCGATGTTTGGAGCGGCGTATCTAGGAATAACATCGATGTGGTTCACTTGTCTACGCCACGCCGCTGTTTGTAACGACGGCTTGCCGAACACTATGCTGTGGGGCATGAGACGAACACCCACGGACGAGCGCAGCGAGGGTG
>JAKDUN010000245.1 GCA_030457675.1 Brachybacterium sp.
GGAGCGACGCCAGTGCGCGGCGTGAGATCGGGTGCGAGCGCCTCGCGCTCGTCGAAGACGAAGCACTCCCCGTCGTAGTGGTCGCGGCCGACGTGCTCGAAGTAGCCGAGGATGCCGCCGTCGAGCTGAAGCGCGTCGATGCCTTCGTCGCGCAGATGGATCGCGGCCTTCTCGCAGCGGATCCCACCGGTGCAGAAGCTCACGACGGTCTTGCCCTCGAGCGCATCGCGATGAGCTGATGCCGCGTCAGGGAAGTGCGTGAACCGCGCCAGGCGCCAATCGAGCGCGCCCTCGAAGGTTCCGTACTCGACTTCGAACGCATTGCGGGTGTCGAGCATGACGATGTCGCGGCCCTCGTCATCATGCCCCTGGTCGAGCCAGCGTTTGAGGGTGCTGGGCGCCACCGCAGGCGCACGTTCGTCGGCAGGGCGGATCGTGGGGTGGTCCATGCGGATGATCTCGCGCTTGAGCTTGACCAGCATCTTGCGGAACGGCTGCTCAGCTGACCAGCTCTCCTTGGTCGTCAGGGCGGCGAAGCGAGGGTCCTCGCGCAGCTCGTCGACGAACCTGCGCACTGCGGGCGCCTCACCGGCGAGGAACAGGTTGATGCCCTCCTCCGCGAGCAGGACCGTGCCCTTCAATCCCGCCGCCTCCGCGCGCTCACGCAGCACGGGTCGCAGCTGCTCACGATCAGTGATCGGCGTGAACAGGTAGGCGGCGATGTTCAGGACGGGTTCCACGGAACGAGCCTATAGAAGCCTGAACCTGAGGCGAGTCGGGAGCCGCTGAGATCACAGCGACGCGAAGGGCCTGCGACCCACCTTCAGCGTTCACGCCCTCGGCGCACGGGACTCAGGCCATCTCGGTCGTCCGCGGGTGCGGGTACTCGGACGAACGGTCCTGGAACGCCAGAATGCTGGGGTTCTGGACCTCTCCGTCCTGGATCTCGATCGCCCGGGAGATGGTCTGGTTCTTCGTCCAGGCGAGTGGTCCCTCCATCACCATGCGCAGGTACGGCAGGATGGCCCCGCTGATCTCCCAGGTGGCCGAGTTCCACAGGTATGACGGGCTGTGGTCCACGCCGTAGTAGTTCACTCCCTGGCCGACGGGGAACATCGGGTCCTCGAACTGAGTGGGCCTGGCCCATTCGAATCCCATCCCCTCGTCACACGAGACATCGATGATCAGGCTGCCTGCGCGGAATCCCTGCAGATCCCGGGTGCGCAGGTACGTCAGGGGTGCGGACACGTCCTGGAGAGTGCAGTTGACGACGATGTCGTGCGAGGCCAGGAAGTCCGGCAGCAGGACCTCGCCGTCCTCCGTGGGCACCGTGCTGAGGTGGGTGGGGCCGCTGCCGGTGTTCAGTTGGGTGATGTGTGCACTGTGGATCGGCGAGCCGACTGCCGAGGCGCCGCGCTGGGTGAGGACCTGGATGTCATGGATCCCCTGTGCCTTGAGGGCGGTGACCGCTCCTCGTGCCGTGGCCCCGAAGCCGATGACGACGGCGCTGAGCCGTGGCCCGTAGTCGCCGGTCGATCCTCGCAGACTCATGGCATGCAGCACGGAGCAGTAGCCGGCGAGCTCGTTGTTCTTGTGGAGGACGTGGAGGCTGAAATCTCCCCGACGGGTCCAGTGGTTCATGGCTTCGAACGCGATGAGGGTGAGCCGGCGATCGATCGCGGTCTGCGTCATCTGCGCATCCTGCACGCAATGGGGCCATCCCCACAGGACGCGGCCCTCGGGGATCGCGGTGACCTCCGCCGCCTGCGGCTTGGGCAGCAGCAGGATGTCCGCGGAGGCGATCACCTCGGCGCGCTCCGCGACCCGGCCCACCCGCGACTCGATGTACCCCGGCTCCAGCTGGAAGTCAGCGGCGTATCCGCGCTCGACGATCATCCGCGCGCGCACGTCGGGGTCGATGCGATCGAGGTGGTGCGGGTGCAGCGGCAATCTCCGCTCGTTCTCCATCGTGGAGCCCGCGAGCAGCCCGAGTGTGAGGAGAGGGCTGCTCGATGCAGAGTCGTTCGAGGTCGGGGTGGAGACAGCGGCGGACGGTAGAGCAGTGCCGGACATCCGGCCTCCCATCATCGGGGAACCGGGGGCAGCTCCTTGAAGGACTGTACGCCGTGACCGTTTCCGCGTGAGCCTGTGGCCCGGTCGGCGCGTGCGCGCGGACGGCGCTCTGACGACGGATCCCTGCTCAGGTGCCGTCGACCCCTGATCTGCTGCAGGGCAACCCGGTGTCAGGAGCTGCTGCGTCTGCCGCCCAGTGCCCGCTCCAACGGGATGCTGCCGTCCTGCCAGGGCGTCAGCACCCACGCCACGAGGTACGCCCCGACCCCGAGCACGGGCAGCAGGAACGAGGCCAGGACCAGCGCGCGGGCCAGCCACACGTTGATCCCGAACCGTCGGGCCAGGGCGCCACCGATGCCGGCGGCGAGACGCTGGGGACCGCGGCGGATGCCGGTGGAGCGGAGGGAGTCGAAGATCGTGTCCATATCGTCGACGGTACGCAGGGCCGAGGTCTTGCGCATCGGGGATGACCCCCGGATCAGCAGGAGGTTCCCCGGAAGACCCGAACGCGATGTCGATCCTCGAGACGGCGGATCCGGGCGCCGTCCCGATTCCACAGATCGGACACCGCCGTTCAGCAGAGCAGGGTGAGGGTGAACCTTCGGTCGGTGACTACGCACCAGCTGCCCGGCGCGGCTACTCTCGACATCAGACTCGTCCCGGTGATGACCCTGAGGAGGTCAGCATGCTGAACTGGTTGCTTCGAGCACGGCGCGTCCGCGGAGACGTGCGGGCCGCGCAGCGCGGACCGGAGGCCGTGGGCAAGCGCGTGGGTCGACGGACGGCCCATCGTCTCCTGCGGCGTCTGCTGCGCTGAGATGTCGAGGACGTCGACTTTGTAGCGCCTCGCCCGTCACCGAGCAGCCGGCCCACCCGATCCCGTCGGCTCGGTGAGTGCCGAGGCGTAGCGGCGCATCGAGCGCTGATACCGAGGCAGCGCGTCGATCTGCGCATCGAGCGCGACCTGCAGAGCTTCATCCTGCCGCCCGGCGCTGTGCAGCGCGAGTGCCAGCACGATGCGCGGCGCGGAACCGGTCGAGGCATGGACCGGTGCCGCCTGCAGGACGGCGATCGCCTCGTCGAGGCGGCCGAGATTGCGCAGGGTCGATCCGTACTGGACGGCGAGCTGGGCATGCCTGGCCTCCTCGAGCCCGAGTTCGAGGGCGCGCTCGTACTCCGCACCGGCCTCGTCCTCGAAGCCCATCGAGTCGTACATGCCGGCGAGCTCGAACGCCGCCCGGCCATCGGTGGCCGGGCAGGCTGCGACCAACTCCCGCATCGCGGCGACTCCGCTCGCACGATCCAAGGAGTCGAAGCGCCCCCAGAGGTCGGTGACGGATGTTTCCCACTGCTCGATCGTCGGGACCATGTCACCGATCCTGTCACGGCGCCGGCCAGTCACACCGCTCTCGTCGAGCAGCTCCAGAGCGGCCTCCACGAACGTCACCGCACCGCTCGTCCTCGCCGCGATGCGGGGTGGGATCCATCCTGTGCTCCCTTCGGAGTGTTCCTGCGGGGTCTCGCCGGTGACATGGCGGAGATCCAATGTCCTGCACCGGGGCAGGTCGCCTGCGCCGGTTTCCCCGCCCTGAATGTGCAGGGCACGGAATGAGAGCTTGGCCGCTTCACTTCCGCTTTCCGGCCCCTTCACTCCTAGACTTTTTCCCGATGGTCGCTGACATGCAGTCCCCGCGGGAGGCTCTCCTCGACTCCGGTCTGGAGGGGAGTCTGGTCAGGGAGCGCGAACGCACCTGGTGGGATCGGCTGACTTCAGCACCCAGCCTCGCGATCGCCCTGGCGCTGGTGATCATCGTGGCCGCCGGCCCCTTCCAGGACATCGATCTGTTCCTGGCCAAGCGCTGGCTGTACCGGCTCGATCCGAGCCTGCTGCCCTTCGCGCAGAACGTGCTGGATCCCATCGCTGGCCAGGCGGTCTGCCTGCCCATCCTGCTTGCCGTGGCGGCGGTGATCGCGCGCAGACTGCGGTCCTGGCGGCCGCTGCTCATCGCCGGACTGGCGGAGCTGGGGTTCCTTGCGGGCGTCGGCTCGATAAAGGTGCTGCTCGCCCGCGGGGTGACCTATGAGCGGGACCCGCGCTTCTTCGAAGCGGGGCTGTTCGAGATGGGCGCCAAAGGAATCAGCTTCCCCTCGGGCCATGCCGCCGAGGCGGTGCTCATCTACGGCGCCGCCGTGTACCTGATCGCGCACTACACCGGCGCCTCCGACCGACTGGTCCGGATTCTGACGTGGGCGGTCGTGGCGATCTCCCTCAACTCCGTCGCGGTCTCCTTCCTCATCGGCTGGCACTGGGTGAGCGATCTCGTCGGCGGGCTCCTCGCCGGCGGGCTGTTCCTGCGCCTCATCGTGGACTGGGATCTCCGCGCTCGGCAGCGCGCCGAGGAGTCGGCCTCGGGGTCGATCCGCACCATCTCCTGAGGGAGAGGCCTGGCCGGGGCGACCTCTGCCCGCTACGGTCGCAGACATGGCCATCACCCTGGAGAACGTCGGGATCGCGGTGCGCGACCTCGAGGCGACGATCGCTTTCTTCACCGACCTGGGCCTGACCGGTCTCGGCCGGGACACCATCAGCGGATCCTGGGCGGACACCGCCGTCGGACTCGACGGCAACCACGCGAGGATCGCACTGCTGCAGACGCCCGACGGGCACGGTCGGCTCGAGCTGTTCGAGTACCTTCACCCCGAGGCGATCGAGACCG
>JAKDUN010000246.1 GCA_030457675.1 Brachybacterium sp.
CGGTCCATGCCCCGACGGCACTACTGTGGGGAGCATGGCTGGTCGTGACGCTGTTGCCGACGAGGACCACGAACAGGTGGAGCCCTCATGAGCACGGCTGAGGCGCGCACCGTCATCGCCGGCGGCAACCTCGACGTCCCCGGAGCCTCCCCGCGGAGCTGGGCCACGAACTGGCCCCTGCACCTGGTGGTCGTCGGGACCACGCTGTTGGGGCTTGTGGTCGGTCCGGGCCCGGCCTCGGCGCTGCTGGTGCTGCTCTGGCTCGTGGTCTATGCCGCGGCGCACTGGGCGGTGGTGCTGCGCGGCCTGCCCGGCGCGGGCGTGGTGAGCGGGATCCTGCTCGGCGCGATCGCCCTGGCCCTGCTGTCGTTCTCGAACCAGGGGATGCACCTGTTCGTGGCGTTCATGCTGATGTGGGTGCTGCTGTCCACCTATCGCGCGGGACTGGTGGCGACTCTGCTGCTGGCGACGGGGCTGATCCTGGTGCTGCTGCCCGCCGGGCTGGACCGCGGCGCGGCCGGTGTGGCGGTGGTGCTCGGCGTCAGCCTCGGCAGTGCCCTGTTCTCCATCCTGATGGCCTCCTGGATCTGGCAGACCGAACGGCTCTCCCATGAGCGCAGGAAGCTCGCCGAGGAGCTGGCCGCCACGGTGCGCCGGCTCGAGGACACCCGCACCGAGCTGCTCACCTTCGAGCACAGGCGCGGGGCTGACGAGGAGGCGACCCGCTTCGCCGCAGAGATCCACGACACCCTCGCCCAGTCCTTCACCTCGATCACGATGCTCTCACAGGCCGCCCGGCAGACGGACGCCGCCGGGCAGGGCTACGAAGCCCTGTCGTCCTTGCTGGAGCAGATCGAGGAGGTCTCGCGAGAGGGGCTGGCCCAGTCCCGCGCGCTGATCGCCCGCACCCAGCCACCACTCGATCTCGCAGCCGGCCTGAACCGCCTGGCGTCCGACCTCGAGGCCCGCACCGGCGTGCGCACCCACCTCGACGCGTCGGGCTGGTCCCCGGTCTCCACCCGTATCGAGGTGGTGCTGCTGCGGACTCTCCAGGAGGCGCTGCGCAACATCGAGCAGCATGCCGAGGCCGCGACCGTGCGCATCCGCCTCATCCGAGAGGACGCCGCAGCGATGCTCGAGGTCTCCGACGACGGCACCGGCTTCGATGCAGAGCTGCCCACCGCCGGATACGGGCTGGTGGGGATGCGGTCCCGCCTCGAGGCCGAGGGCGGTGCCCTGCACCTCAGCTCCTCCCGCGGCACGGGGACCACGCTGCGAGCGACTCTCCCGATGGTGGTGGACGCGCCGATCGACCGGACCGTCCACCCGGACCTCACCGAGACGGCGAAGGATCCGTGGACACCGGAGGTGCCTCGTGCCGAGTGATCCCCTGGGTGTCGTCCTGGCCGATGACCATCCGCTCTTCCGCTCGGGTGTGCGGGCCGTGCTCGAGACCGCCGGTCACCGCGTGGTGGCGGAGGCCGGGACCGGCGAAGAGGCGGTGCACGCGGTCGAGGGTCTGCTCCGCGACGGGCAGCGACCCGACGTGGTGCTGATGGATCTGCGGATGCCCGGGATCGACGGCGTCGAGGCCACCCGCCGGCTGAGCAGCGCTCCGGCACCGGTCCCGGTGCTGGTCCTGACCACCTATGACACCGATGCACTGATCCTGCGGGCGATCGAGGCGGGTGCGACCGGCTACCTGCTCAAGGACACCCCGGCCCCTCAGCTGCTCGAGGCGGTGGCCAGTGCTTCCACAGGCCGCACCACTCTGGCCCCGGTCGCCTCCGCCGCGCTCGCGTCCTCGCTGCGCGCTCCGCGCCGCGAGGCGCTCACCGCCCGCGAGCTGGAGGTGCTGCGTCTGGTCGCCACGGGCAGCTCGAACGCGCAGATCGGGCGGCAGCTCGCGATCGCGGAGTCGACGGTGAAATCCCATCTGCTGCGGGTGTTCGAGAAGCTCGGCGTCACCGACCGCACCCGTGCGGTGACGCTGGCCCTCGAGCGCGGACTGCTCTGACCGTCCACCGCGCCCGGCCAGGAGGCGGATCCCACCGTGGTCAGCCCGCCGCCGGGACGCTCCGGCTCGGTACCATGGCGGGGTCGGGCCCGTCCCGTCGGCCGCCCCGCGCGCCGACAGTGCCTGCCCCCGCAGCCCTCACCCGCCAGGACCGCATCCCGCGGCCGTCGTCCCCCAGGAGAGCCCCCATGCCACGTGTCGTGGTCCACGTCATGCCGAAGCCGGAGATCCTCGACCCGCAGGGCAAGGCCGTCGCCGCCGCGCTGCCGCGGCTCGGATTCGAGGGCATCGCCTCGGTGCGCCAGGGCAAGCGGTTCGAGCTCGAGGTCGAGGGCGAGGTCACCGAGCAGGTGCTCGCCTCCCTGCGCGAGGCCGCGGAGACCCTGCTGTCCAATCCCGTCATCGAGGACGTCGTCTCGATCGACGTCGAGGGCGCGGCCGACGGGAAGGCGCAGGCCTGATGCGCATCGGTGTGGTGACCTTCCCGGGCACGCTGGATGACCGGGACGCGCTGCGCGCCGTACGGCTCGGCGGCGCCGAGGCGGTCGCGCTCTGGCACGGCGAGGATGATCTGCAGGGGGTCGACGCCGTGGTGCTGCCCGGCGGCTTCTCCTACGGCGACTACCTGCGCGCCGGCGCCATCAGCGGCTTCGCCCCGGTGATGGAGAAGGTGGTCGACGCGGCCAAGGGCGGGATGCCGGTGCTCGGCATCTGCAACGGCTTCCAGATCCTGTGCGAGACGCACCTGCTGCCCGGCGCGATGATCAAGAACGCGCACCGCTCGTTCCTGTGCCGCGACCAGCCCCTCGCGGTGGAGAACAACCGCACCGCCTGGACCTCCGGGTACGAGGCCGGTCAGGTGATCCGGATCCCGCTGAAGAACCAGGACGGCCAGTACGTCGCCGATGAGCGCACGCTCGCCGAGCTCGAGGGCGAGGGCCGGGTGGTGTTCCGCTACGCCGCCGGCGCCACGCACGGCCCCGCCGGCTTCGAGGCGAACCCCAACGGGTCCCGCCATGACATCGCCGGGATCACCAACGCCGCCGGCAACGTGGTGGGCCTCATGCCGCACCCCGAGCACGCGGTCGAGGCCGGTTTCGGCCCGGACCACCCCGGGAAGGGCACCCGCTCCGGCACCGACGGCCTGGCCATGTTCACCTCGGTGCTGCGCAGCATGGTGAGCTGAGAGGCGCCGCTGTCTGAGCGGTGGTCGCGGCCCCGTCCGTGCCGTCCGCGGCAGCTCCCGCCGCCCCGCCCGTCCGATGTGCGCTGAGGACCTATGTGACGCTTTCGCAAAGGTCCTCAGCGCACGATCGGTGAGCGTCGCGCCGCTCAGCGCCCCGCGCTGAGCACGGTGAAGCGTCGGTCGCGGGCGCGCTGCTGCACGGCGCCGACCCGTCGTTCCACCTCGGTGCGGTAGCGCAGAGAGGAGTTGTGCACGAACCACAGCTGACCGCCGGGACGCAGCACGCGCGCGGCCGTCTCGAGCAGGCCCTGGACGAGGGTCGCATCCACTGCGGTGCCGTCGTGGAAGGGCGGATTCAGCAGCACCAGGTCCAGACTCGCGTCCGCCACCCGTGACAGGGCATCGTCCCAGGTCACTTCCACGCCCTCGCGCTCGAGGCCGCTCGCGGCGAGGGTCGCGCGGGTGGAGGCGACGGCGTCCGCGTCCGCATCGCTGCCCAGCACGGTCGCCTCCGGGAGGGCCGCGGCGAGGTAGGCGGTCATCAGCCCGTTCCCGCAGCCGAGGTCCGCGGCAGCGCGGAGCGGGGCCTCAGGGGTGTCGGAAGCGATCGCAGCGGCTGGGGCGTCAGCGGACGCGACTGCGGCGTCGGGGGCAGTGAACTCCCCCGCGGCAAGGGCGGGATCGAGGGTCTCGAGCAGCAAGCGGCTGCCGGCATCGGCCGACGCCCCACCGAAGACGGCACCGAGACCGCGCAGGGCGATCGTGCACTGCTGCCCGCGCACGGTGACCCGTGCAGAACTCTCGACCGCAGCCGGGGCGGCCACGGCCTCCCGCAGCCCGGTGGCGATCAGGGCTCGGGACTTGCCGATGCCGCGGCTGGCACGGACCTCGGTGAAGACCGTCGCGAGCGCGTCGTTCTGCGCCCGCGTCATGTGCTTGACCCGACTGCCCGCGATGATCTCGAGACCGCGGTGACCACTGGTGCCGGCTGCTTCGGCGAGACGCCGGGCCCGGTCCCCGAGGGCGCGAACGGACTTGGGCAGGCGCATCATCACCAGCAGGTTCCCCGCGCCCTCCGCGGCGGCCTGCTCGAGCGGGATCACCTCGGGGCCGGCAGGGACCCGCAGCCGTCCCGCCTCGATCTGCACAGCGAAGCGCTCCCGCAGCGCGGTCGTGAGCGGGAGGGAGGAGGCCCAGCTGAGCACTACGGCGTCCGGGTGCTCGGCGACGGAGGCGAGGGCGAAGGCGGTGAGCTCGCCGGTCGCGTCATCGACCACGATCAGGCCACGCGGACGGTCCGTGCCGAGCTCCTCGGCCGCAGCGATGATCACACGATCGGTCTGATCCGGGCCCTGGGGCGTCGGCGCGACCGGAGGCGCGTCGACGGCATCGTCGGCGAAGAGGTCCCCGTCGGCGGAGTCTGCGTCGACGGGATCTGCGGCGGGGTTCTGGGGCACGGAATTCAGTCCTTCGGGATGCCGACGCGGCCGCGCGAGCGCAGCCGGCCGTTCGGAAGAGTGGGGGCGGGCAGAGCCGCCGGGGTGTGCGGGGCGAAGGGGCCGAACTGCTCAGCATCGTCCGCC
>JAKDUN010000247.1 GCA_030457675.1 Brachybacterium sp.
GTGCCCCGGGGGGGTTTGGGGGGGATGGTGCGCGACAACCATCTGGGCCCCTGGGGGGGGCGCGGCCCGGGGGTGGGCCCGCGCCAGCGGGTTGGTCAGGCGGCGTGTGCGCGGTGGTTGAGCAGGTGGGCGTGCTCGCTGCGGTAGGGGTGGCTGGTGTTGGTGGCGGCGGTGATGAGGTCGGCATCGGCGGGATCGTCGGTCCAGAGTCGCGCCCCCTCGCGCAGGAGCTTGTGGGGAAGGGCGCTGGTGGCGCTGGTGAGAGGGCCGGGCACCGCCCAGCGGGCCTGGCAGGTGAGCGCGGCTCTGTAGATGGAGGAGCGCTCGGTGCCCTCAACGAAGATCGCGTGATGGGCGATGGCTCCGCGGAGTGCGGCGGCGTCGAGGAGGTTCCATCGGGTGAGTGCTGCCTCCGTGTCGGGGGCGACGGAGATGATGAGGCCGCCCTGGTCCTGGATCTCGCGGGCGAGGTGGGCGTTGCCGCGCGGGTAGGGCTAGTCCAGCCCTGCGGCCTGGATGAGCACGGTCCGGTCCGGGCGGGCGGCGCGGACGGCGGTGCCGTCGATGCCATAGGCGGTGCTGGCGATGAGGATGGCTCCGCGGCAGGCGAGGTTCTCGGCGGCGGAGGAGGCGATGGTCTCGCCGTAGGGGGTGCTGGCGCGGCTGCCGGTGATGAGGACGCGGCCGGGGGCGACGATGAGGTCGAGGTTTCCGCGTGCGGTGATCTGGCGGCCGTGGATGGTGAGGGTGTGGACGGTCATGGTGTGCTCCTTGCTGGTGGGTGGCCCGGTCGTTTTTTCGCCGTGCCCTGGTGCTTTTGAACGGTCCGCGGAGCGAGGGAGTGCACCCGGTAGGGCGAGGTGTGCGAGAAGTTCCGGCGATATAAGCGCAGCGCGTCGGGGCTTGTCGTGCGCCGTGGACGTCGCCTGGCGGGCGGCGTTGCACGGAGGAGCGCAGTGGTCATAGTGAGAAGCCCAGGACACGGGGAATGAGAGGGTGCGGTCCGGGACGGGTCCCGGGCCGCGTGCAGGGGCCGGCGGTAGCCGGTCGCCGGTAGAGCGTCGACGGGAAGGTCGATGCTCCTCGGGCACGGAGTGCCGGGAGGCTGGGGAGGGTTCCGGCTTGGCCGGGAGGCCGCTACGGAGGGAAGGCCCGGGGGTTTGCCCCGGGCCTTCCTGTCAGCCGTTGGTGCGGTCGTAGACGTCGCCCTCGATGTACTCGAGGGTCGCGCCGGTGTCGGGATGGGCGGCGGTCCAGAAGTAGGCGGCGTGGTACTCGGTGACCTCCCACCCGGCGACCGTGAGGGAGCTGAGGAGCTCGCGGTCCCCTCCCCCGCCGCCGAAGAAGGCGCTAGTGGAGGAGCCGTCCAGGAGGATCAGCACCTCTCGGGAGGTGTTGGGCTTGGAGGCCTCGATCATGTCGAGCTGGTGGTCGATGGCTGCCCAGAAGGGGTCGAGGCTGCGGGCCTGTTCGGCCTTGATGAGGCGCTGGTAGAGGCTGGTCATGGTGTGCTCCTTGTTCGGTGGGTCCCCTGTTCGGGGGGGCTGACAAGGAGCGGGGGATGCGCTGACGGGGGTGCTGCACCCCGCAGGGTCGAGCCGCAGGCGAGAGCCCGGGAAGCCGGGGGCAGGCAGAAAGTTCTCGCCGAAACAAGGGAGCCAGCGACCGCGGCGAGAAGTTTCTGGCGGCCCCCGGCCGAGCGCAGCGAGCCGGGTGTGCGGCACCCCCGGCAGTGCGTCAAGATCCCCCGATCCAGCACCCCCAGGGGACCCACCACTCCAGCACGGAGCACACTGCCTGCAACCTCTCCCCCACCAGGGCCGACCGTCCCGCCCGCGTGGCGATGGCTGCGTTAGTGCAGTCGATGCACGTAGTGCATTCCGCTAGTTTCTCTGCCGGAGCGGCAGCGGAGGGTGTGCGGTCAGCGCAGAATGTCGGGGATCTCGATGAGATCCACCCTCGGCAGCGACGAAGTCGCGGCCTCGGGTTGCTCGGGATCGAGTAGGACAAGAGTGAGTTCGTCTTCGACGAGGCTGCGGGCTGCGTCGTCGGCTGCGGTGCTCATCGCAGGTCCAGACGCGGCAGCCGGGCCGGAGGCTCGGGCAGTTCCTGCAGTCCGGCACGCTTCATGGCCTGCCGGGCTTGCCAGCGCAGCGCGTAGCTGTAGAACACACTGCGGGAGCGGTCGACGAAGCCTGCGAGGCGGTCCTGACGCATGGCGTCGCTGACCGCGGTGGCGACGTCGTCGGGTACGAGGAGCTGCTGGGAGCGGTTGGCGGCTGGTCCGGCGGCCCCGAGATCGTCGCGGACAGCTTGGCGCTGCTGGACGTTGAGGGCGGCCAGCTCGCCGATGGCGCCGGCCGCCCAGAGTCCGAAGGAGCCGGGCGAGCCGGGGCGGTGATCGAAGTCGACGATGTATGCCGAGCGCACGTCGCGCAGGTCGCTTTCGGTGAGGTAGACGCTGCTGCGGCGGGTCGGCTCTTCTGAGGCCGGCGGCGCCGGGGTCGCCGGATCCTCTGCCTCCGCGGCACTGGTCGCCGTGGCGGAGCGCGGCGTCTTGGGCGGCGCCTCTCCCCTGTCGCTCGGCCGCTTGTCGTCGGCGTCGCCGGCGATTGCGGCCGCGTTGCGCTCGGACAGGCTGCGGCGCGGCGGGCTAGCCATCAGAGGGCTCCCTTCGTGATGGTGAGCAGGTGGTCGATCGCCGCCGCGTAGTCGGCGGCGACGGCGCTGTCGGGGTCGTAGGCGCTCACGGTCATGCCGGCCGTGTAGGCGTCGCGCACGGAGACCGCCTGGCGCACGGGAGGGGTCACGCGCGTCTCGTAACGCTGCGTGAGCAGCTCGAGGACCTCACGGTCCAACAGGCGTCGTGAGTCGACCATCGCGGGGATGACCGCGCCGATGCGCAACTCGGGCCGAATGCGCCGCGTCAGGCGCTGCGCGATGATCGCCTCGAGGCGATCGAGCTGGTCATAGGCCTCGGTGGCGGCCTGCAGGCTGACGATGACGTGGTCGGCAGCGGCGAGTCCAGCCAGAGTCAGCGCGCCGACATTCGGGGGTGTGTCGATGACGATGTCATCCCACCTCTCCCCCACTGTCGGCAGCATGTCGCGCAGGCTGGTGACCAGATCCGGCGGAGGCTGCTCCTCGAGGGCGGTGAGGTCGTGAGCGCCCACGAGCACGTCGACTCCCTCGGCGGTCGGTGCCGGCTCGGCGGCGTCGATGAGTGAGGCAGAGGCATCCAGGACCTCGGCGGCAGTGGCCGTGATCGGCGACTCTTGCGTGATGCCGAGTCGGGTCGACAGGTTGCCCTGCTGGTCCAGGTCGATGGCCAGCACGCGGGAGCCACGGCGGGCCAGGGCCAGAGCAAGTTCGCTCGCGCTGCTGGTCTTGGATGAGCCACCCTTGGGCAAGGCGATCGTGTAGACGGTCATGGGTCTCCTCTCGATGAAATCATCTTATAGCACTGTATGCACTAGTGCGAATCATGCGTTCGGCTGCTCTCGGCGTATGAGCAGGTGACGCAAGGTGTAAAGGATGCAATGGGTGCATGTAGTGCACCTACCGGCACCAGTGCCGATAATGCATTCTAGGGATAGTCAATCGGCCTGGTCGTAGCGTCGCGGACGCTGGGCGATGTAGCGCAGGCGTCGTGCCCACTGGTCGAGCTCGGGGACGATCTCGACGTCCGGCCTCAGCATGAGGGCATTGGATCCGGCTGTCGCCGGCGTGAGGATGGGGTCGGGCACGCAGGCGATGTACGGGCAGTGGGGGAGGGCCGCGTGCGCCTGCTCCACGATGAGGGCGGCGTCTGCGAGGAGTGCCAGCAGTGGGTTAAGCGGGCCCTCGAGAATGAGTGCGCCACCCGAGGCAAGGGTCTGGTGCCAGTTGGTGATTCCACGCCGTGCGATGACGACCACGCGCGCGGGGTCGGTGAGCGTGAGGCTATCGAGGGCTGCGGCGGCGATGCCGGGCCCGTCGTGGACCAGGATGCAGCTGTCGCTGTGCTCCACGATGTCCAGGGCGGCGCGCTCGGCGACCGTGGAGCCGTGGATTGTGGGGTCGAGGGATCCGGTGATGTGGACGAGACGGGTTTCGAGTAGATCGAGACGTCCGTGTGCGCGGACGGGAATCCCGCCGATCACAAGGTGGGTGGTGGACATGGAGTCCTCCTGCGGAATAAACATCATGTGCACTGTTGACAGTGGATACACTACGCGCACTAGTGCATACAGTGCAAGCGGTGATGACAGTGCTATCGCATGATTGGGAGGAGGGCAGGCTGTCCGGGAGCGACAGCCTTGCTCACGCCGCAGTCGTAGCCTCGGTGTCGGGGAGGCCCGTGCCTGCTGGCATATGCCACATCTGTGTCGGTGGACGCTCGGGCTCGTGACCGTCCTTGACCAGGAAGGCGCGGGCGGCGCGGTAGTCGGCGCGGCCACCGCGTCGTGGGTGGGCGCCGTAGCTGGTGGTCTCGTCACTGGGGATGAGGGCGAGCTGTCCGTGGCCGGCCCGGCGCTGCGCGGGAGGCCGACGGGGCGCGCGCATCCATGCTTGTTCGGCCTGCCACCAGGTCCACAGCGCGCGCTCGAGGCGGTACAGGCGCTCTCGTCGAGCGAGTCGGCCGCTGGTGCCGTGGTGCGTCGCTGCGGAGGGGCGCCCGTCAAGCCGGGACCCGACCCAGCCCGGGACGTCAAAGAGGCGCACACCAACGTAGACGAGAGCTTCGAGGATGGGGTGCTGTC
>JAKDUN010000248.1 GCA_030457675.1 Brachybacterium sp.
GCGAGGCGCGTCGGCGATCGCGTGCATTCTTCGACATGATTCGACGATAGCGCTTTTCGTGCCGATTCTCGATGGTAGATTGCGATTTCCAGGTCTCCCTGACCTGTGTTATCGTCCCGCGACTCCGGCGACCTCGATCGAAGCCCCGACTATTCCGAAGATTCTCCTGACTGCTTTGTCATCGACGAGTTTCCTCGCGCCCCCAGAATCACCTCAGAATCCCCTTTGGGTGCCGGGTCGCGCGCGGCGCGCGCCGACCACAGCGCACCTTTCCTCCCCGGAAGCCTCTTGTCCACAGGCCCCGAGGGTGACCGTTCCTCCACCGAACTCACTTATCCACAGAATCCGGGGGAACCCTTCCTCCACGCCACCTACTTATCCACATTATCCACAGATTTCCTGTGGGGTCTTGCGCGAGCGTGGCATCTCGATACAGTGATGGGACGAGAACATGTCGATCTGTCGACGGCCCCCACTTCCTTCCGTCGGGAGAATTCGGAATTCATTCACGGGAGGAGGTGTGCACGATGGGTGATCTTCGCAATGACGCGAATGTGCCGTTCGATGAGGACGCGGCCGGTGAGGATTCAGCCCGTTCGGCACGCCCCGGAGCCGTCGGATCGACCCCCGGCGAGGCAGGGGGCTCCCCGTCCGATGCACCCACGGTGCCCAGTCCCGCCACACCCGTCCTCCCGCCGCATCTGCAGCCCGTCCATGCTGCCTCGATTCAGGAGAGCAGGCGTCTCGCCGCGCGCTTCACGGCTCTGGCCCCGTCGTTCCATGACCCGGAGAGCGAGGACTACGACGAGGACGCCGCCGAGGCGGAGCTGCTGTCCGTGGCGCTCGCCTTGCGCTGCACCCGCACCGTCGCGGATCGCATCCTCCGTGACGCCCACATCGCCCTCACCCAGCTGCCGCTCACCCTGCCCCGACTGGAGTGCGGAGAGTTCCCCGCCGCCTGGTTCGATCGCATCCTGCGCCGCACCCGGCACCTGACTGCGCATCAGATGGGCTTCGTGGATGCCGCCGCCTCGCGCTGGCCGGCCACTCTGACCACTGAACAGTTCCATCATCGTCTCTCCCAGCTGCTCGGCCGGGTGGAGTCCCAGCAGGAGATGCCGACCCATCTGACCCCGGAGGGTCGGCGCCGGGTGGAGCTGCTCCCCACCCGGGACGACGGGGTCGGCTGCCTGCGCGTGACCGGCCCGGCCCCGGAGATCCTCGCCCTCGCCCAGCGACTGGACTCCGCCGCCCGCGCGATCCAGGCCGCCCAGCGCCACGCCTTCGAGGCGGGGGAGGTGCCGCCGCTGGACCCGCGAGGCACGGTCGCCGAGACGGCGACGCCCGCCTCCCTCGCCCTCATCCAGTACGACCTGCTGGGTGGTGCAGCCTTCGACACCGACGGGTTCCACATCCCCGAACCTCGCTTCCGCCTCAATATCACCGTGCCCGTCCTGACCGTGCTCGGAGCCTCCCAGGAGCCCGGCATGCTGGAGGGCACGATCCCGATCCCCGCTGCGATGGCGCGCGAGCTGGCCGGGCAGAGCCAGACCTGGTACCGGGTGCTCACCGATGCGTGCAGCGGCGCCTTCCTACCGCTGCCCGCGAAGCGTTACACCCCGACCCGCGCGATGCTCGAGCATCTGCGCCTGCGCAACGCCACCTGCGCGGTCCCCGGCTGTACCCGCTCCACCTCCTGGGCCTCCGAGGCCGACCACATCCAGGAGTACGACCACGGGGATCCGAACTCTGGCGGCCTCACCGAGATCGAGAACCTGCACCTGCTGTGCTGGCAGCACCACCGGGCGAAGACCGCGGGCCTGCTCGACCCGACCCGTCTGCCCTGCACGCCCGGCCTGCCGGGGCTGACCTCCTGGTCGATCCGGGACCGGGTGAGCGTGATCGTCCGGGACAACGAGGATCTCGCCACCCCGCACACGGTCCAGCAGCTGATGGATTCCTGGACTCGCTACCAGGCACGGATCGAGGCACGACGGCGCGCCCTCGAACGACGGAAGAACCCGCCGGAACCGCCTTTCTGATCTCCCCGAGGATCAGCGGACCAGCCGGACCTCGGCGAGGTCGAGCGTCTCGTCGTGGAAACGAGCTCCATCAGGAGCGAAGCCGTTGCGCCCGTAGAACCGTCGGGCGCGCGGGTTGTCCTCGGCGACCCAGAGCTGGGCAGGGATATCTGCGGGCAGAACTGCGTCCAACAGAGCCTGGCCTGCCCCGCTGCCGTAGTGCGCGGCCAGCACATAGAGCGAGTACAACTCCCGGTCACGCACCGGAGCATGGGCGCCGACCTGGCGTCCGGTGTGAGCGATGGCGAATCCGATGATCTGTTCACCGGACTCCGCCACCGTCACGTCGGTGCCGTTGTCGAGCCACCGGTGCCAGCTCTCCGTGCGTCGCTCGAGCGTGTCCGTCTCCCAATGCGACGCCGGGAGCAGTGCGGAGTAGGTCTCGACCCATGAGGTGTGATGCACGCTCGCGCAGCCACGGGCATCCTCTGCCGTGGCGGGACGGAGGATGAAGGTCCGGCCTGGATCGCCCTGCCAACGAACCCACGCCGCCACCGTCCCGGGCCACGGGGCTGCGGTCGGGACGAACCCTTCCCGCTCGTAGAAGCTGCCGGCATTCGAATTCTCCGAGACGTACTCGGTGAGCAGACCACAGCCCCGCGCCCGTGCACGATCCTTCGCAGCGGAGATCAGCTCATGCCCGATTCCTGAGCGCTGCTGCGAGGGCAGGACGTAGAGCTTCCACAGGACCAGGTCATCCCCGAGCTCCGCGACCTCAGCCATGCCCACGACCCCCTGCGCGGTCTCGGCAACGTCGATGTCGCCGGCCTCGATAGCGGTACGGAGGGTATCGGCACTCCAATAGGTATCCAGCGCGTCGAGAACGTAGTGGGCACCCTTGAGCGGCCCGTAGGTGGGAGGCCACGTCGAGAAGCCGATGAAGCGCACGGCGTCGAGATCCTCAGTGGAAGCCCGACGGATTGTGATGCTCATGACCGGCATGTATACCAGCCGTTGTGCTGATCGACCCAGCCCGCACTTCCCACCTCCTGCGCTCTGGGGCCACCCCGGCGCCGTCTGTCACACCCCTCCCAGAGGCTTCGCATGTACGTTCGAAGTCACGACCTGGGCACCTTGAGCGCCACCCCTTCTGGGCGTACAGTTCGAACCCCTGTTCGAACATACGTGCGAACGGGGTGGCACAAGGCGGAAGGAGGAACCCCGATGGGCACAGCCCTCCAGACGGAGGACCGCGAGCAGCGGCTGTCCCGGGCCCGGGCCGCCCTGGGCGCGGCCGAGCGCTCCGCCGCACGCTGGGGCGGCCGGATCGACCGCACCGCCCTGCGATCCTCGCCGCAGTCCGTCGACGACGCCGACGACGACGGGCTCGGCACCCGGGTGCCGGTGCCGGGACCACTGGCGACGCTGTTCCCGCGCGGCAGCCTGCGGGCCGGCAGCTCGGTGGCGCTCCAGGGCGCGGCGAGCACCTCGCTGCTGCTGTCCCTCGCAGTCGCCGCGGCGGGGGAGGACTCCTGGTGCGCGATCGCCGGCATGCCCGACCTGGGCCTGCGCTCCGCCCTGGACGCGGGGCTGGACCCCTGCCGCCTCGCCCTCGCCCCGGCGGAGGGCGACCAGCGCCCCCAGGTGCTCTCCGCCCTGGCCGACGGGGTGGGCGTGCTCGTGCTCGGCCCCGACCTGGACCTCGCCCCCGCGCTCTGGCGCAGCCTGCTGAACCGGGCCCGCACCGCCGACACCCTGGTCCTCGCCGCGGTCCCGCCCGGCCGCGCCGATCTCACGCTGCGCGCCACCACCTCCGGGTGGACCGGTCTGGGGCAGGGCTCGGGGCGACTGCGCAGGCGCCGCCTCGAGATCACCGCCGAGGGTCGGGGGATCGCCGGGCATCGCATAGCCGAGGTGCTGCTGCCGCAGGTGGACGGCATGATCGCGGCCGCGCCGCAGAGCAGGTCGCAGGGTGCGGAGTCCCGGGAGCCGATGCGTCTCCTGCAGCCGGTGCGGAGGGCGGGCTGATGAGCGCCGCGACCCGCACCGTCGCCGTCACCGTCCCGGACTGGCCGCTGCTCGCGGCGCTGGACCGTCACCAGCGCCGCGACGAGGACCTCCCCGCCCTCGACCTCGCCGTCGTCCCCGTGATCCTGCTCGACCAGCACCGCGTCACCCATGCCGGAACCGCGGCCCGGGAGGCCGGGGTGGTGGCGGGGATGAAGCGCCGTGCCGCCCGTGCCGCCTGTCCCGAGGCGCTGGTGCTGGAGGCGGACCGGGAGCACGAGTCCGCCCTGTTCGAGCTGGTCGCCGCCGCGGTGGACACGATCGCCGCCGGGGTGGACGTGCTGCGGCCCGGGGTGCTGCTGATGTCGGCCCGGGGCCCCGCCCGCCATCAGGGCGGCGAGCCGGATCTGGCCGAGCGGATCCTCGACGCGGTCGCCGAGCTCACCGGCTGGGACTGCGCCGTCGGGATCGCCGACGGTCCCTTCGCCGCGCTGCTGGCCTCCCCGCCGGGGCGGATCGTGCGCGAGGGGCGCAGCGCCGAGTATCTCGCCCCGCACCCGATCGCCGCCCTGCGCAGCGCCCCCGTCGGCCCCGGCTGGGGGCACCGCGGCCAGCCCTCGGCCACCCGCCCCGAGAAGCGCCTCGACCTCGCCGAGACCGTCGACCTGCTGCAGCGCCTGGGCATCACCACGCTCGGC
>JAKDUN010000249.1 GCA_030457675.1 Brachybacterium sp.
TGCGAGCGCACTGGTCGCCTCGGCGAGCGCAGCGGCCCTCAGCGGGTGGGCGAGGCTCTCATGACGGTGCGGGCAGGATTGCATCTGAGCGGCGTCGCAGGGGTCGATCTCTGGGTGCGCCCCGGGGAGATGGTCGCCCTGATCGGCCCCTCGGGTTCGGGGAAGACCACGCTGCTGCGGCGCATCGCCGGGCTCGAACCGCTCCCTTCGGGCACGGTGCAGATAGGCGGCCGGGACATGGCGCAGGTGCCGGTGGAGCGTCGCTCCTCGACGATGATGTTCGAGACCCCTGTGCTGTTCCCCCAGCTCACGGTCTTCGATAACGTCGCCTTCGCGGTGGAGCGCGGAACGGGTGACATCACGGCTTCTGATGCGTTGGACGTTGCGCTGACCTCCTTGGATCTACGTACTCTTGCCGACCGTCTCCCCCACGAGCTCTCGGCCGGCCAGCGTCAGCGAGTCGCCCTCGCCCGCGCGCTCGTGCGTCGGCCCGAAGTGATGCTGTTCGATGAGCCGCTCGCGCATGTGGATCCGGCGGCTCGGGGAGGTCTGCTGCGGGAGATCTCGCGGATCCACCGGCGGATGGGGAGCGCTTCCCTGCTGGTCACCCACGATTGGTCCGATGCGCTCGCCATGGCTGACCGGATCGCCGTCATGCGTGACGGCACGCTCGTGCAGGTGGGAGCTCCCCGAGAGGTGTACTCCCGTCCGGCCACCGCATGGGTCGCCACCCGGGTGGGGGTCTCCAACTTCCTGTCCGCGCAGGCCCTCGGCATCGTGGACGACGACGCTGGGCACCGGGTGCGGGTGAGCGTGCTGGGCTCCCAGTGGGACGTCCCGGCATCGCCAGAGCTGCAGAGGGTAGGCGAGGGATGCATTGTCCTCGGGCATCCGCACGCCTTCACAATGGAGCGCACCGCGGAACATCGGGGCTTCGACCCGCGCCAGGGCCGCGTGCTCTCGACAACCTTCGGTGGCGATCACGTCGACTACGACGTCGAGACCGATGCGGGAACGCTCGTGATCCGGCGGCCGCTGGGGCCGACGGATGACCCCTGGCCGACCGGGATCGCCGTGGAGGTGGGCATCGTGCCCGACGCGGTGTGGGCGGTCCCCGACTGAGCAGGGTCGGTGCTGCGCGAGATGCGGACCGCGCAGCACCGGGAGGACGGGCGATCCCCACGGCTCGATGCACCACCAGTGACGGCTCCGGAAGCTCGCGATCACGGTGGGGACGGCGCTGCAGGGCCTCGTGGTCGTCGCGCACCACTCCGAGTTCGACACCGCCTTCCTGCGCGCCGAGTTCGCCCGCACCGGGCTGCCGATGCCACGCGTCACGACCTATTGCACCCTGCAGGGCAGCGCGCTGTATCTGCCGCAGCTGCGCCGCCGAACGCTGGCGGAGTGCTGCTCATCGAGCTACGCGTAGGAGACATCGCGGCCCGACGCATCGACTCGTTCGATCCGGAAAGAGGCGATGGATTCCGAGCTCAGCAGAAGGGGGTAGATGCCGCGCCGAGTCGCTTCATCGACCTGAGCCGACGTGATCGCGACGGAACCGGAGAGCTCCAGCGCCTGTTCGCGGAACTCGCGCTCGAGCAGAGCGCCGACGCCTCTCCCTGCGATCCGTGCGGGTATGTAGTAGGAGAAGGTTCCTCCTCGTCGCGCGGAGGCCGTGACTCCGCGGAGGTCCGGCGCCTGATGCCCGGTCACCCAAGTGCCGTGCATACCGATCTCCGCCATTCGGTCAACCTTACTTCCGTAAGATCGACTGAGGACTTTCGTGGAGTACACATGCCCTGCGGACAAGTCGCTACGGATCGGTGCTCGGCGAGCGCTCGTCCCGCACGGCGAGCCGCTCCATGCCGAGCACGGGCAGGACCGGCACCACGTCGGCTCTCAGCCGTATTCATTCACGCGGCCGTCGAATCGGTACCATTGAGGACATGCGAGGGGGAGACTCGGAGAATTTAGAGGTGCGTGAGGGGGGAGGGCTCTCGCAGCTCGCCGCTCGCGCCGCCGCAGGGGACGGCGAGGCCCTCGACGAGTTCCTCGAGGCCCTGGGCCGCTCCCGCACCGTGCATCGCATGGTCGGCTCGATGCTCCTGGACCAGGACGCCGTCGACGACGTCGCCCAAGAGGTGCTGATCTCGGTGATGGGAGCGATAGGACGCTACCGCGGCCAGGGGAAGGTCACCTCCTGGCTGCATCCGATCGTCAAGCGCCGCGTCACCGATCACCTCCGTCGGCAGCGCAGCGCCGCCGCCCTCGACGAGGCTGTGCTGCCCGCACAGCGGATCAGCTCGATGGTCGCCTCCCGCGCCGCGTTGCGCACCGCCCTGGCGCAGCTGCCGGAGAAGTACCAGGCCCCGCTGATCCTGCGGGACCTGGAACAGCTGCCGGTCGCCGAGGTCGCCGCCCGCCTGGATCTGCCCGAGGGCACGGTGAAAGCACAGCTCAGCCGGGGTCGGGCGAGGCTCGAGAAGATCCTCGGGGCGCTCGACTGATGCAGCGGATCGGACGGTACGAGGTCATCGACCGCCTCGGCGCGGGCTCCTTCGCCACGGTACACCGCGCGCACGACTTGCGCCTCGACGACGAGGTCGCGCTCAAGGTCCTCGCGGAGAACCACACCCTGAACCCGGACATGCTGGAGCGCTTCATCGGCGAGGGTCGTGCCCTGCGCCGAGCCCGCAGCCCCCATGTCGCAGCCGTCCATGACATCGGCGAACTGCCCCACAACCAGCCGTACCTGGTGCTGGAGCTCGCCGATCGCGGCACGCTCGGGCAGCGGGTGGAGTCGCTGCGGGCACAGGGATGGACCGCCTCGTCGCAGGATCTCCTCATCTTGGCCAGGTCGCTCGCGGCGGCGCTCGGCGCCGTGCATCGCGCGCAGCTCGTGCACCGGGATCTGAGCCCCGGGAACCTCCTGCTCACCGCACGGCCCGGCGCGAGCTCCGCCGGGGAGGCGCGCGCGGGCGGCGGGCCGGTCGCCGGCGGCGGAGAGCTGATCGCCGCGGACGAGCGCCTCCTGCTCGCGGACCTCGGCATGTGCAAGGACCTCGCCCGCAGCTCCGGCCTGACGGTGGCCGCCGGCACCTCGGGGTTCCGGCCCCCGGAGCAGGAGCGCCACGGGCGCGTCGATGCGCGCGCCGACATCTGGGCGATGTCGGCGCTGCTGGCGTGGATCGCGGAGGGCCCCCGGAGGCCGACGGCCTTCACCCGGGCGCTCGCCCGCGGCATGGCGGAGAACCCCCGGCGCCGCCCCGCCGACGTCGAGGCGTGGCTGGCGCGCATCGAGGAGGCGCTCGCGGAGCCTCCCGCGACCCCTCCTGCCGATCCGTCGGCCTCCACCTCGCAGGGAGGGACCGCACCGGACGGGGACGCCGCGCCGGCCTCGGCCCGGCTGCGGCGAGGAGCTCGCATGGCTCTGGCGGCCGTGCTGCTCGTCGTGGGCCTCGCCGCCGGCCTGGGGCTCGGGGAACGGGTCTGGCATGATCCGCCGGTCGCCGCCGCCGACGGCACCTCCGTCACGATCGACGGCCCCGAGGAGCTCGCCGTGGGCGAGACCGGGACGTTCACCGCTGAGGTCACGGGGGCCGAGACCTGGGTGTGGACGCTGCCGGACGGCCGCTTCCTCGTCGACCGGGCGACGGTGTCGGTGATACCGACCAGCGCGGGCCGTGCCGAGCTGGTGCTGCGCTCCCGCACCGCGGACGGCACCGTGCTGGAGACCCACCACCGCTTCCGGGTCGAGGAGTGAGAACTCCTCCGGATCCGATGCAACCGAATCACGCTCCGCTGCGACTCATAGGGGACAGCAGCACCAGATGAAGGGGAACACCATGCGCACCACTACCACCGCGCGCCTCGGCCGTCGCAGCTTCGGGCTCGCCGCCGTCGGCGCTCTCGCCCTCACCGCCTGCGGGTCCGGCGAGGTCGCCGGATTCGAGGACACCGGCGGCTCCGGCGCGAGCGACGCCGGCGGGTCGGACGGCGGTGGCGACGCTTCGGCGGCGGACCTCCCCCCGCTGGATCCGGGATTCCTCAAGGAGGAGTTCACCAAGGACGTCACCGTCACCAGCACCCTCCAGCCCGAGAACAGCACCGTCATCACCCCGACCGGGACGCTCAGCATCGACGGCCTCCAGGAGCTCGCCGCGGTGCCGGCGGAGGCCGTCGACCTGGAACCGGAGCTGGACGAGGACGGCGAGGTGCTCGACTACGCCGCCGTCCAGGGCGAGGTGCTGCGCGCCCTCGACCTCTCCTTCACCCCGGCCGGGGAGGACGCCCCAGGCGGCGGCGACGGCCTGCCGCCCACGGATGTCTCGATCCGCGCGGGGGGATCCCAGAGCCACCTCGCGGAGCTCGACGGCGACTACTCCGACAGGATCCTGCTGTCCGTGCCGGAGGACGGCTCCGCCGTCCTCGTCGTCTCCAGCGAAGGCCACGACCAGCTGGTGGATCTGCTCACCGGGGAGCGGCGGGACGACGACGTCGCCGCGGTCTATTACCGGGAGGGTCGCGTGCAGGAACCGCACCACACCTTTCCGGCCTCGGTCGACCCCTTCCCCGTGCTGTACGACGGAGAGGCGGACCACGACATCGACGCCACCGTCTCCTTCCAGGCGACGACGCTCACGCTCACGGCTTGGACGGCGGACACCGGCTGGGCCGAGCCCGGTGGGGCCTGGCTGGTGATGGACTGGAGCAGCGAGATCAC
>JAKDUN010000010.1 GCA_030457675.1 Brachybacterium sp.
GAGCGAGTCCAGCAGCGCGCCGGAGATCTCGAGGTTCGCCTCGGCGTTCTCGAAGCGGATCGGGTTCACCTTGTGCGGCATGGTCGAGGAGCCGGTGCCGCCCTGGGCGGAGAGCCGCTGACGGAAGTAGCCCAGCGAGATGTAGGTCCACACGTCGGTGGCCAGGTTGTGCAGGATCCGGCCGGCGCGCGCCACGTCGGCGTAGATCTCGGCCTGCCAGTCGTGGGACTCGATCTGCGTGGTCAGCGGGTTCCAGGTCAGCCCCAGGTGCTCCACGAAGCTGCGGGAGGCCTGCTGCCAGTCGGCCGACGGCACCGAGACCGCGTGCGCGGCGAAGGTGCCGGTCGCGCCGTTGATCTTGCCGAGGATCTCGTCGGCGGCGATCCGGCGCTCCTGGCGGCCCAGCCGGTAGGCGAAGACCGCGAGCTCCTTGCCGAGCGTGGTGGGGGTGGCAGGCTGGCCGTGGGTGCGCGAGAGCATCGGCACCTCCGCGGCGTCCTTCGCGAGCGCGGTGAGGTCCGCGATCACGCCCTGCAGCGCGGGCAGCCACACCTGCTCCACGGCGCCCTTGACCATCAGGGCGTAGGAGAGGTTGTTGACGTCCTCGCTGGTGCAGTAGATGTGCACCACCTCGGCCAGCGGCTCCAGCGTGGTGCCGGCCAGGCGGCGCTTGATGTAGTACTCGATCGCTTTGACGTCGTGGACGGTCTCGCGCTCGATCTCGGCGTGCTCGGCGATGCCCTCGGCGCCGAAGTCCTCGGGGATGGCGCGCAGCAGGGCGCGCTCGTCGTCTGTGAGGGTGCGCAGCCCGGGGACGACCTGCTGATCGAGCAGGTGGATCATCCACTCGGTCTCCACCACCAGGCGGGAGCGGTTCAGCGCCGCCTCGGAGAGGTGGTCGACCAGCGGCGCGACCTGCCCGCGGTAGCGGCCGTCGAGAGGGGTCAGGGCGATCTGCGGGGAGATGTCCGCGAAGGAGTGAGCCATGGGAAGCATTCTCCCAGAACCGGGGGAGTCCGCGTCGGGCCCGTCCTCGACGCGGACCCTCCGGCCCGCAGGCGCGCGGCGTGGCTCAGGCGCCCGCGGAGTGGGCGCGGTCCCCGCGTCCCTCTCCGAGCCCGGTCACGCCCTCGACGATCGCCGAGAGGATGCCGATGATCACGCCGGCGCCGAGCGCCCACCAGAAGCTGTCGAACGCGAGCGTCAGGTCGAACAGGCCCGAGACCCAGCTCGCCAGCAGCAGCATCAGCGTGTTGATGACCAGCTGGAACAGGCCCAGGGTCACGCAGGTGATCGGGAAGGTCAGGAACTCCAGGATCGGCTTGACGATCGTGTTGAGCAGCGCCAGGATCAGCGCGATCGCCGCGATGGTGAGGACTTGCGTGAGGGCGCTCGCGCTGTCGTCGCCCAGGTGCATGCCGGGCAGGATCAGCGCGGTGACCCACAGCGCGAGGCCGGTGACGATGATGTGGCCGAGGAATCTCATGCCCTCCATTGTCCGCTTCGATCCTGAAGAACGCCTCAGGGGCATCCCCCGTTCGTCAGTCCGGTCGTCGGCAGACACACTGTGAGTGTTTCCGGTGGCTGGTCTGGGACCGGCTGGCAGGGTTGATGCCGGTCGCCCCTCCCTTGGTTGTGACTCGAGACACGCTCCCTGGCACTTATCCTGGCACCATGTCCGCCCAGCCTGCCGAGAACATCCGCCTGCGCCCCGCCCTGGAGAACCTGCCGGTCTACGTGCCCGGCAAGCCCTCGGCCGACGACGGCGTCCGCCGCTTCAAAGTCTCCTCGAATGAGTCCTCGTTCCCGCCGATCCCGGCAGTGCGCGAGGCCGTGATCGCTTCGTTGGACGAGATGCACCTCTACCCCGATGCGGCCGGCACCGCCCTGCGCGAGGCGCTGGGCGGGAGCCACGGCGTGGAGCACTCCCAGATCGCGCTCGCGAACGGTTCCGTGACGGTGACCGCCGATCTGGTGCGAGCCCTGGCCGGGGAGGGCGACGAGGTGGTCTACGCCTGGCGCTCCTTCGAGGCCTACCCGCTGCTGGTGGGCAGCCACGGCGCCACGCCCGTGCCAGTGCCGCTCAGCTCGACCGGTGAGCACGACCTCGAGGCGATGGCTTCGGCGATCACCGACCGCACCCGGCTGGTGCTGCTGTGCACCCCGAACAACCCCACCGGACCGTCGCTGTCCACCGAGCAGGTCGAGGACTTCCTGGCCCAGGTCCCCGACCATGTGGTGGTCGCGATCGACGAGGCCTACCGCGAGTTCCACGACCCCGCGACAGTGCTCGGCACCGCGGGGATCTTCCGCCGCCATGGGAACGTGGTGCTGCTGCGCACCTTCTCCAAGCTGCAGGGCCTGGCCGGGCTGCGCCTCGGCTACGCGGTCGCGCACCCGCGGTTGGCGCAGGCGCTGGGCCAGGTCGCGATCCCCTTCGGTGCGAGCCGTCCCGCGCAGGTAGCAGCGCTCGCGAGCCTGCGCCCCGAGGCCCAGGAGGAGCTGGAGCGTCGCGTCGCATGGGTCCGTTCCGAGCGTTCCCGGGTGCTGGGGGCACTGACCGCCCAGGGCTGGGAGCTGCCCGACAGCCAGGGCAACTTCGTCTACTTCCCGATGGGCGAGCAGACCGCCGAGTTCGCCGAGTTCGCCGACGCCCGCGGCCTGGTGCTGCGGGCCTACGGCGTCGAGGGCGTGCGCGCCACCATCGCCGAGCAGGAGGCGAACGACCTGCTGATCGAGATCGCGGGGGCCTGGCGCGAGCGCTGACCGCTCCTGCGCGATGCCAGGCGCTGTGGCAAGGGGCGGACACGACTACCGCCCCAGGGCCCCGCGCCGCTAGCCTCGACGGAGGTCGGGACCCAGCCACTGCAGGAAGGGCGCCCGAGGCGTCCGGTCCGACTGCCCGACGCCCGCCCCGACCTTCGTGAAGGATCCACCATGAGCACGCCCACCGCACCCCGCCCTGCCCTCGGCGGGACCCGTGCGTACGTGGTGTGGATCGCCGCCGTGACGGCCTACGCGATCGCGGTCCTGCAGCGCACCACGATGGGCTTCGCCGGGCTCGAGGCGACCGAACGCTTCGGCGCCTCCGCGACCATCGTCTCCACCTTCGTGGTGCTGCAGTTGGGCGTCTACGCGCTCTGCCAGATTCCGGCCGGACTGCTGCTGGACCGCTACGGCTCGAGGGTCACCCTGGTCGCAGGGGCCCTGCTGATGGGCACCGGGCAGCTGCTGATGTCCCAGACCGAGACCGTGGGCGTGGCGATGGGGGCCCGCATCATCCTCGGTGCCGGTGACGCGCTGACGTTCTCCAGCGCGGTGCGACTGGTCCCGGCCTGGTTCCCCGCCTCGCGAGTCCCGATCCTCACGCAGCTCACCGGCATCCTCGGCCAGGTGGGGCAGATCGCCTCGGCGGTGCCCTTCGTGGCGGTGCTGACCGTGGCCGGCTGGGGCACGGCCTTCTCATCGGCCGCCTCCGTGAGCGCAGTCGCGGCACTGCTGGCCCTGCTGGTGGTGCGCGCGACCCCGCCGGGGGTCCCGCGGCCCCGGGTGAAGCAGGATCTCCTCAAGGTCCCGCTGGTGCTCGCGCGGATCGTGCGCCACCCCTCCACCCAGCTGGGTTTCTTCACGCACTTCACCGCCGGGTTCACCGGTATCGCCTTCGCCATGATGTGGGGCTACCCGTATCTCACCGCCGGCGAAGGGCTCAGTCGGCCCGCCGCCTCGGCGATCATGACCGTACTGGTGGTGGTCGCGGTGATCGCCGGTCCGCTGATCGGCGCGCTCACCCAGCGTCACCCGCTGCGCCGCTCCACCCTGGTGCTGCTGATCGTCGCCGCCATCGTGGTGCCGCTGCTGGCTCTGGTGCTGTGGCCCGGCCCCGCCCCGATCTGGTTGCTGATCGTGCTGGTCTCCGGCTTCTCGATCGGCGGTCCCGCCAGCAGTGTCGGCTTCGACTTCCCCCGCACCGACCTGGCCCGGCACCGGCTCGGCACCGCCACCGGCGTGGTGATCATGGGCGGCTTCATCGGCGGGCTCACCTCGATCCTGCTGATCGGGGTGGTGCTGGACCTGCTGCGGCCCGACGGGAACTACGACCTGCAGGCCTTCCGCCTCGCCTTCGCGGTGCAGCTCCCGATGCTCGCGCTCGGGGTGGCCGGAATGCTGCTCACGCGCGCGAGGCTGCGCCGGAGGATGGCGGCACGCGGCAGCGAGGTTCCGCCCTGGCGCGACGTCTGGCGCTCCGGCCGCTGGCGCCGGCTGTAGTCGTGGCCCGGCGGCAGTGGCCGCTTGCCGCCTCGGCCCTGCGTGACGTAAGGTCGCCCCGTCACTTAATTTCGAGGAGGAAATATGTCGTTCACGCTGGGCATCGTCGGGATCGGTCAGTTCGGATCCCACTTCGCGGAGCTCTTCGCCGCCCACCCCGAGATTGAAGCGCTGTACGCCGTGGACTCCGTTCCCGAGCGGATCGACGCGGTCGAAGCTCGGGGAGTTGTCTTCGCGCGACGCTTCGACACCCTCGAGGGGCTGCTCGCCTCCGACGTCGACGCGGTCGCGATCTTCACCCAGCGCTGGACCCACGGCGAGCACGCCCTGGCCGCCCTGCGCGCCGGCAAGCACGTCTACTCCGCCGTGCCGATGGCCATCGAAGAAGACGAGATCCGGGCGATCACCGAGGAGGTCCAGCGCACGGGGCTGGTGTACATGATGGGTGAGACCAGCCAGTACAACGCCGCCGTGGTGCTGGCCCGCCGCATCCATCGCACCGGCGCCTTCGGCGAGGTGTTCTATGCCGAGGGCGACTACGTCCACGACATGGACCTCGGCTTCTACGACGCCTACAAGTACTCCGGCGGCGAGAACTGGAAGTCCACCGCCTCCTACCCGCCGCTGCTGTACCCCACCCACTCCATCGGCGGCATCCTCGGGGTGATCGGCGAGCGGCACGCGACCTCCGTCTCGGCGCTGGGGCGGCCCGACACCCGCGGCGATGGCGTCTTCGACAAGGACGTCTCGATGTTCGGCAATGACGTCTCCAACGCCTTCGCTCTGTTCGGGATGGACAACGGCGGCGCCTTCCGCACCAACGAGCTGCGCCGCGTGGGCTACCCCAGCCACAAGCGCGAGTCCCGCTTCCGCTTCTTCGGCGAGGAGTCCAGCTTCGAGGAGACGATCGAGACCACGTACTGGCACGACAAGAAGCGCGTGCTGGACGTGACCGCGCTGATCGCCACCGGGTCCACCATGAGCCTGGACGACCCCCGCCTGGCCGACGTCTCCCCGGCCCTGCGCGACGCCTTCGTGGCCGGCGCCGCGCAGGCGCACCACCAGGCACGTCTGCCGAAGGAGTTCCAGGGCATGCCCAACGGTCACGAGGGCGCCCACCACTTCCTGGTCGACGACTTCGCCCGCGCGGTGGCCGACGGCCGGCAGCCGATGGTCAACGCCTGGCAGGCCGCCCGCTGCACCCTGCCCGGCGTCATCGCCCACCAGTCGATGAACCAGGGCGGCGAGCGGCTGGAGATCCGCGACCTCGGAAGCTGCCCGCTGCCGGTCCAGGACCTCGATGCGGACCAGGAGCCACTCGATCTCGAAGCGCTCTACGCCGCCCAGGAGGCGGCGCGCTCCGCCGCGGAGTGAGCCGCGGCCGACGGTCGCGGCCGACGGGCCGGGAGGGCGCGCCCCGGTGCGTCGGCCGGGGCGTCACCCGGCCTCGGGGGTCGGCTCCGGGAGATCCCCTCGGCTCGCCCCTCGCCCACGGCGCGGCATGACGAGGACGGCGACTGCCGTGGTGAGCAGGATCCCGATCAGCCCCACCGGGGTGTCGAGGAACCAGTTCAGGCTGCCCATGGTCCCGCTCGTCGCGACGATGCCGAGGGTGAGGCCGAGGGTCGAGTTGAGCGTCGCGTGGGCGAAGGCCGCGGGGATCGGGTTGCCGCCCGCCCGTTCGGTGATCGCGCTGAAGAGGGCGTTCAGCGCGATGCACGCGGGCACGAACATCAGTACGGCCGCCCAGCGCGGCTCGCCGGTGTAGTTGTGCCCGAGGAGGGTCACCGGCAGGTGCCACAGCGACCAGATCGCACCGCCCAGCACGATCGCGGCCCAGCGGCCGAGCGGTGCCAGCTCGCGCCGCAGCCAGCCGCGCCACCCGATCTCCTCGCCGAGCGCGGGGATCACCGTGATCAGCACCCCGATCAGTGAGCCGAACAGGATCAGGGCCACCGCCGCGCCCGTGGGCATCGGGGCGCCCTGCTCCGCCATGGTGCGGGAGAGCTCAGTGGCCCAGGTGCCCCCGGTGAGATCGCCGGGCACTCCACGCAGCACCATGAGCACGGCGGTGGCCATGTTGATGCCCAGCATCAGCAGCAGCCCCAGTGGCGCCCACACCAGGAGCCGGCGCCAGCGGCCGCGGAAGCGCAGGCCCACGGCATCTCGCCAGGAGGTGCGGTCCACGAGCTTCGCCACCATGATCGAGGCGATCAACGGTGCGAACATGCCCACCCCGATCACCACCGTGTACAGCGGATGCGCGATCCCTCCAGCGAGCACCCAGAACGGTGCCGCGCAGAGGGCGAGCATCCCGTAGGCCACTGCGCAGAACACCAGCACGCTGCGCCAGGAGACCCGGCGGCCGACCGGGCCGGGGGTGGTGAGGTCGGTGCGGTCGGTGCGGTCGGGATCCGCTGCGCCGCTCGTGCTCGGCCGCGGCGTGTCGGCCCGCTGTGCGGTCGAGGGGGTGGGAGGGGTCCACGGAGAGCTCACCTCTCCATCGTCGGAATCCCGATCCTGCAGGTCAACGCCTTCCCCCGGGAAATCGACCATAGTTTCCCGGGTGTCGCCGATGGTCGGTCGGCATCACGCACCTGGGGCGGGGGTGGCGTGATCCGGGAGGCGATGCCCTCGGGCACTTGCGCCCGGGGCCCGCGGCGCGCACAATTCAGTAAGGGGGTTGCATAAACACCCTGCGCGAGTGCCCCCAGGGGTGGCGCGACACCCATGAAGTGGTAACTTCACTCACGCCTGTCCACGCAGTGAACTTTTCTCAGTGGCGGGGCTCAATGGCCTGAGCACTGCCGCGAGACCGACGAAGGAGTCATCATGATCGCTCGACGACACGTCCTGGCCGCCGGAGCCGCCGGTTCCGCAGCCCTCGCCCTGGCCGCCTGCGGCGGCGACTCCGGAGGCTCCGGCGGGGGAGAGGTCGACGGCGAGGGCAAGACCCTCACCATGTGGCTGATGCAGGGCACCAACGCCAGTGCGGACACCTACATCGAGGAGCTCAAGACGGCCTTCACCGAGGCCACCGGAGCGACCCTGGACGTGCAGGTGCAGCCCTGGGACGGCGCCCACGACAAGTTCGTCACCGCCATGGCCGGCGGCACCGGGCCCGACGTCGCCGAAGTGGGCACCACCTGGGTCCCGGAGTTCGCGGACGCCGGCGGCATCGACCCGCTCACCGAGGACATCGACGCGGCCGGGCTCTCCGACGGCATGGTCGAGGGCCTGGCCGAGGCGGGCACGCTCGACGGGGAGCTGTATGGAATGCCCTGGTACGCGGGCGTGCGCTCGATCCTCGGCAATCGGGACATGCTCGAGGAGGCAGGGGTGAACTCGCAGCCCGAGAGCTGGGACGACCTGCTGACGATGATCACCACCCTCGAGGAGCACAACTCGGACTGGATCTCCTTCCCCGTGCTCGGGGCGAGCATCTTCCCCGCCGTCTCCTTCGTCTGGGGCGCAGGTGGGCTGATCGCCGAGGAGCAGGACGGGCAGTGGACGGCGACCATCAACGCCCCCGAGGCCGTCGAGGGCCTGAGCTGGTATGCGGATCTCGCCCTGAAGCACAACGCCTCGACCGCCGCGGCCACCACGTGGAAGGAGACCGATGCGCTCGCGGCCTTCCTCCAGGAGAAGGTGCCGATGTTCATCTCCGGTTCCTGGACCCCCGCGACGATCCGCCAGGACAACCCCGAGCTGGCCGAGAAGCTGGTGGCCTTCACCATCCCCGCCAAGGACAGCCCCGTCGCGCCGTCCTTCCTCGGCGGGTCCCTGATGTGCCGCTTCACCGAGACCCAGGAGCCCGAGCTCGCCTTCGAGCTCATCAAGCTCGTCACCACCGGGGACTTCGCGACCCGCTGGGCCGAGGAGACCAACTACTTCCCCGGCACCACCGAGGCGCTGGATGAGGTGGTCGCGGGCGGCGACGAGCTCACCGGCGTGTTCGCCAGCCAGATGACCGAGGGCGGCAAGTCCGTCCCGGTCACTCCGGCTTGGGGCAAGATCGAGGGCGCGAAGACGATCAACACGATGCTCGGCGACATCCTCGGCGGCACTCCGGTCCAGGACGCGGCCGACGCGGCGGCCACGGAGATGGACGGCTTCTTCTCCGAATGAGCTCGTCCACCATCCTCGACGAACGTCGGCAGGACGGTGCGGAGGGCTTCACCCCTCGCACCGTCCCGCTGGGCCGGCGCCTCCGCCGCGGCGCCGCCCCCTGGCTGCTGCTCGCCCCCGGCCTGCTCGTGCTCGGAGTGCTGCTGCTGTGGCCGATGATGCGGGTGCTGAACCTCTCGCTGCAGGACTACGAGCTACGCAACCTCCTGCGCGGGGACACGAACTACGTGGGGCTCGAGAATTACGTCGACGTCCTCACCGACCCGTTCCTGTGGAAGACCGTCCTGCCCAATACGGTCGGCTTCGCACTGGTCTGTGTGGTGCTGACGATGGTCGTCGGCACCGTGGCCGCGCTGTTCCTGAACTCCCTGGGGACCGTGTGGCGCTCGATCTCCACCACCGCGATCATGGTCGCCTGGGCGGTGCCCGCGCTGACCGGCACCTACATCTTCGTGTGGCTCTTCGATGCGCAGTCCGGGCTGGTGATCTCCACGCTCGACGGGCTCGGACTGATGGAGGCCGGGAGCTACAACTGGTTCACCAACCGGTGGACGTTCTACGGCATCGCCACGATCAACGTCGTCTACCACGGCTTCCCCTTCATCGCGGTGACCATGCTGGCCGGTCTGATGACCGTGCCCAGGGAGCACTACGAAGCGGCCGCGATGGACGGCGCCACCGCCTGGGGACGCTTCTGGAACGTCACCGTCCCCACCCTGCGCCCGATCATCGCCGTCTGCGTGATCCTCTCGACGATCTGGGATTTCAAGGTGTTCGTGCAGATCTACCTGATGCCCGGCGGCGACGGCGCCAACCCCGATGTGATGAACCTCGGGGTGTGGTCCTACACCCAGTCCTTCGCCCAGGGCGAGTACGGCATGGGGTCCACGATCGCCGTGCTGCTGACGGCGCTGCTGCTGGTGATCTCCGTGATCTACATCCGCACTCTGATGAAGGAGGAGGAGCTGTGAACCGTCGGACCCCCGCCTCCACGGCCGCCAAGGCGATCGGCGTGGTGGTGCTGATGTCGCTGAGCCTGTTCCCCTTCTACTGGATGCTCTCCACCGCGGTGGACACCAGCCCGCTCTCGCGCGGAGCGAGCCTGCTGCCCAGCGGATTCACCCTCGAGCACTTCCGCTACGTGCTGGTCGATGCCGGGTTCCTGCGCTATGTGCGGGTCTCGCTGATCGTGGCACTGGGCACCGTGGTGCTCTCCGCGATCGTGGCCCTGCTGGCCGCGGTGGCGGTGGCCCGCTTCCGCTTCCGCCTGCGCACCCAGGTGCTGATCATGGTGCTGATGGTCCAGATGGTCCCGCTCGAGGCGCTGGTCATCCCGCTGTTCCTGCAGGCGCGGAACCTCCACATGCTCAACTCCCTGCTGGGGCTGATCATCGTGTACCTGGGCTTCTCGCTGGCGTTCGCGATCTGGAACCTGCGCGGCTTCGTCGCCGCGGTTCCGCGGGAGCTCGAGGAGGCCGCCTACATGGACGGCGCCACCTGGCTGCGCATGTTCCGCTCGATCCTGCTGCCGCTGGTGGCCCCGGGCCTCGTCGCCACCTCGGTGTTCTCCTTCATCACCGCATGGAACGAGTTCATCTTCGCGCTGACCTTCATGCAGGACAGCTCGAAGTACACCGTCGGCGTGGGGCTGCGCACCTTCTTCACCCAGAACACCGCGGACTGGGGATCGGTGATGGCCGCCTCGACGATCATCACCCTGCCCGTGGTGATCTTCTTCGTGCTGGTCCAGCGCAACCTCGCCCAGGGCATGACCGCCGGTGCCGTGAAAGGCTGAGGCATGACACGCACCCCCTGGGACCCCGACGTGCTCGGGGTGCTGATGGCACCCTTCACCGGCACCGAGCTGCCGGACTGGATGGGCGACGCGCTGCAGGACGGGCTCGCCTCGGTGATCCTGTTCGGGCACAACACCCCCGACGCGGCGACCGCGGGACGTCTCGCCCGGGAGATCCACGCCCGCGCCGAGCACTGCGTGGTCGCGGTCGATGAGGAGGGCGGGGACGTCACCCGGCTGCACGCGGCGACCGGCTCGTCCCTGCCCACCGCCTGGGCGCTCGGGGAGGCCGACGACATCGAGCTGACCCGCGAGGTCGGCAAGGCCCTCGGCGACCTGCTCGCCGCCTGCGACCTGGACCTCGACCTCGCCCCGGTGCTCGACGTCTCCACCGACCCGGCGAACCCGGTCATCGGCACCCGCGCCTTCGGCGATGACCCCGACCGGGTCGCGAACCATGCCAAAGCCTTCGCCACCGGGCTGATGGAGGCGGGGCTCGGCACCTGCGCGAAGCACTTCCCCGGCCACGGAGCGACCGCCGCCGACTCCCACACGGCCCTGCCGCTGATCGACCTGGACGCGAAGCAGTTCGAGCGGGAGCACCTGGCGCCCTGGCGGATCGCGCCGTGGCTGGACTCCGTGATGACCGCGCATGTGCTGGTCCCCGCCTTCGGGGCGGGGCCTGCCTCGATCTCGCCCTGGTCCCGGCCGCTGCTGGGCCGGGCGGTCGGCGGCACCTTCCAGGGCTTGGTGATCACCGATGCGCTGGACATGGCCGCGGTCGCCGAGGATCCCGGATACGGCGAGGCCGCAGTGCGGGCGATCGAGGCCGGCGCAGACCTGCTGTGCCTGGGCACTTCGCTGCGCCGCGACGATGAGCAGATGCTCCACGAGGCGCACGAGGCGCTCCTCGAGGCCGTGGACTCGGGACGGCTCCCACGCGGCACGCTCCGTGAGCGCGCCGCTCGCACCCGCGACCGCCTCCACTCGCTGCGCACCCGGCGCCGCTTCGTCCCCGCCCCCGACCTCGAGGACGCCCTGGACCGCGCCGAGCAGCTCGGCGCGCCCGCGGCCTCCCGCGCGGTCCGGGCCCGCCAGGCCCACCTCGAGCTCGGCCCCGCCCTCGTCGTCGATCTGCGCGTACGGGCCCAACATGCCTCCGGCGCCCGTGCTCAGCAGCTGGTCCGCGCCCTGCGCGAGCGCGGCGTGGAGGCCGTCGAGCCCGACGGCCCCGACCAGGTCCACCGTGCCGCCCCGCTGCTGGCCCTCACCCGCCTGCCGCGCAGCGACGTCGAGGAGGGGCGACGCCTCGCAGAGCTGCTGCTGCGCCGGCCCGACATGATCGTGGTCCACACCGGGGTGCCCGACGCCGCCCCCGATCACCGCCGCCTGGTGCTCGCCCATGGCGGCGGCCGCACCATGATGCGCGCAGCCGTGGACCTCCTGCTGCGGGGTGAGAGCCGATGAGGGTGCTGGGGATGATGTCCGGGACCAGCCTGGACGCGATCGACGTAGCCCTGGTGGAGTTCACGCGGGACCGGAAGCAGCCTGCGACGCTGCAGGCCCGCCTGCTCCACGTGGGCGAGGAGCCCTGGCCCGCCGCCACCCGGGACGCACTGCGCGCGGTGCTGCCACCGGCCCCTGCGGAGGTCGGCGCCTGGAGCCGCTTGCACGCCGCGGTGGGCGACGCCTTCGGAGCCGCCGCCGCGCGGGCCCTCGCTGCGCACGGCGGTGCGGACCTGATCGCCACTCACGGTCAGACCCTGTTCCATGAGGTCGAGGCCGGAGCGGTGCTCAGCACCCTGCAGATCGGGGACGCGAGCCGCCTCGCCGCCGCCACCTCCACGCCGGTGCTCCACGACCTGCGCAGCGCCGATGTCGCCGCCGGCGGTCAGGGCGCGCCGCTGGTCCCGCTGCTGGACCAGCTGCTGCTGGGCGGCGACGCACACCCACGCACCGCCGTGCTGAACATCGGCGGGATCTCCAACCTGAGCCTGGTCGGCAGTGGGGGCGACGGCAGTGGGGGCGACGGCAGGGATGCCGACCACAGGGGCGCCGATGGCGGGGGTGACGGAGCAGCATCCTTCGCCGGCGGGATGCGCATCGCCGACGAGGTGGTCGCCGGTGACCTCGGGCCGGGCAACGCCCTGCTCGATGCCGCGATCCACGCCGCGACGGGCCGGCCCGCCGACATCGACGCCGCCCTCGCCCGCACCGGCACCGTCGACGCCGCGGCGCTGAGCACCCTGCTCGCCGATCCGTTCTATGCGCTGCCGCTGCCCCGCTCGACGGGCCGGGAGCGCTTCGACTCCCGCTATGTGCGGCGTCTGCTGGGCCAGGAGGCGCTCGCCGCCCTCTCCCTGCCCGATCTGTTGGCCACCCTCACCGAGCTCACCGCGGTGACCATCGCCGAGGCGATCGCTCCGCGGGGGGTGAGCCGGGTGGTCGCCTCCGGAGGCGGCATGCGCAACCCGTTGCTGCGGCAGCGGCTGGCCGCACTGCTGGCCCCCGTGCCGCTGATCGACGCCGATGACCTCGGCATCCCCGCCGACGGCAAGGAGGCGCTGCTGATCGCCCTGCTCGGCTATCTCGGTGCGCACGGCCTACCGGGCACTCTCGCCCGTGGCGACGGCACCGCCCACACCGGTGCCCGCACACCTGTGGTGCTCGGCTCCCTCACCCCGCCCCACGCCCTGCGCGCACTGCCCGGCGAACCGGCGGACACCCATGCCGTGGAACGCCTCGAGATCGTGTCGGCCGGGGGAGAGGGGACCTGATGTCTGCACCTGTCCTGCCCCATCTCCGCAGCCGCCGCGATGACCTCCAGCCCGTCCAGCGCAGGATCGCGGAGGTGATCCTCGCCGATCCGGTCGCCGCCGGCCGTCTCACCATCGACCAGCTCGCCGCGGCCGCCGCCTGCGCGCAGTCCTCGGTGGTCAACTTCGCCCGGGAGCTCGGTTTCAGCGGCTACCGCGACTTCCGCGCCGAGCTCACCGAGGAGGCGGTCCGGACCGCGGCCCGTGAGGGCGAGCACGCCTTCCCCGCAGCCATCGACCCTGCCGATCCGCTGGCGACCAGCGTCGCCCGGATCGCCGCGGCCGACGCGCGGGCCGTGCGCGACACCGTGCGTCTGGTGGACCTCGACGTGCTCGAACAGGCCGCCCGGGTGCTGAGCTCCTCGCGCCGCATCCTCCTGGTGGGGGTGGGTGCCTCGGGCCTGGCGGCCACGGACCTGCAGCACAAGCTGTCCCGGCTGGGATTCTCTGCGCAGGCCCTGACCAGCGCGCACGATGCCCTGCCCGCGGTGACCGCGCTCGATGACCGGGACTGCCTGCTGGCGATCTCGGACTCCGGCCGCACCACCGATGTGCTCGACGCCGTGGAGATCGCCGCCCGCTCCGGGGCGCGGAGGATCGCGATCAGCGGCTCACCGGTGGGTCCGCTCGCCCGGAGCAGCGAGTTCGTGCTGCTCACCGCCTCCCGCGAGCCCTCCTTCCGGGCCGGGGCGACCTCCTCCCGCATCGCCCAGCTGACCATCGCGGACTGCCTGCTGATCGCGCTCTCCGCCACCCTGCCCGATGCCGGGGCCGCCGCCCTCGCCCGCACCCGGGACGCGCTGGAGGATCGCCGCCGCTGAGCCGGCGCCTGCCCGGGCACCGATACCGGCCGCTGCGACCTGCCGAGCTGCCGACCTGCTGTGCGGGGCGACGGTGGGCGTCTACGGTGTCACCATGCATACACATCTTGACCCTACGGTCCCGTAAGTTACGCTACCGTCGTGAGTGTCTTCCGTTCCACGATCCCTGATGTCGCGGCTGAGGAGCCGATGGTCCAGCTCCTCGCGGCCGACGGCACCCGTACGCCGCACCCTGACATGGATGCCGCGCTCGAGGACAGTGGCCTGGCCACCCCCGAGCGCCTGCGCGGCTACTACCGCGACATGGTGATGATCCGCGCCGCCGACGTCGAGGCCACCAGCCTGCAGCGTCAGGGGCAGCTCGGGCTCTGGGCCAGCGCGTTCGGCCAGGAGGCCGCGCAGATCGGTGCCGGCCATGCCTCCCGCGAGCAGGACTACCTGGTGCCCACCTATCGCGAGCACGGCATCGCCTGGGCCCGCGGTATCGAGCCCTGGCGTCTGCTGGAGTCCTTCCGCGGGGTCAGCCACGGCGGCTGGGACCCCAATGCGCTGCGCACCCACCCGTACATGATCGTGCTCGGAGCTCAGGCCCCGCACGCCGTCGGCTACGCGATGGGGCTGCAGCGTGACGGTGTGGTGGGCACCGGCGAGCCGGAGACCGACACTGCGGTCCTCGCGCTGTTCGGTGACGGCGCCTCGAGCGAGGGGGAGGTGGCGGAATCCTTCACCTTCGCCGCTTCCTTCCAGGCCCCCGTCGTCTTCTATACGCAGAACAACCAGTGGGCGATCTCCGTGCCCACATCGGTGCAGTCCCGGGTGCCGCTCGCTCAGCGCTCCCGTGGCTGGGGCATCCCCTCGGTGCGGGTGGACGGCAACGACGTGCTCGCCGTGCTCGGTGCCGTGCGCATCGCGCTGGACTCGGCGCGGGCGGGCAAGGGGCCCGTGTTCGTCGAGGCACTCACGTACCGCATGGCCGCGCACACCACCAGCGACGACACCTCCCGCTACCGTCTCACCTCCGAGGAAGAGGAATGGGCCGAGAAGGATCCGATCCTGCGCCTGCGCCGCCACCTCGAACAGCTCGGGGAGATCGACGAGGCGTTCATCGCCCGCTGCGACGAGGAGGCCCACGACCTCGCGATGCAGCTCCATCATCACATCCACGGCATGGAGGATCCGGACCCGGTGGGCATGTTCACCCACGCCTATGCCGAGCCCCATCCGATCGTCGAGGCCGAGCGCGAGCAGTATCTGGAGTACATCGCCCAGTTCGAGGACGACGATGAACGGGTCGCGGGCCACGTCGAGCAGAAGGGGGAGCGCGCATGAGCAGCACCAACCTCCCGATCGCCAAAGCGATCACGGCCGGGCTCCGCGATGCGATGGCCGCGGACGACAAGGTCCTGCTGATGGGTGAGGACATCGGGGTGCTCGGCGGCGTCTTCCGCGTCACCGACGGCCTGCACGCCGAGTTCGGCTCCCAGCGTGTGGTGGACACACCGCTGGCCGAGGCGGGCATCGTGGGCACCTCCGTGGGCCTGGCCGTGCGCGGTTACCGGCCCGTGGTCGAGATCCAGTTCGACGGCTTCGTGTTCCCCGCGTTCAATCAGATCACCACCCAGGTCGCGAAGATGCACAACCGCACGAACGGTGCGGTGCACATGCCGATCGTGATCCGCATCCCGCACGGCGGCGGGATCCGGGCCATCGAGCACCACTCCGAGAGCCCGGAAGCGCTGTTCGCTCACACCGCGGGCCTGCGGATCCTGGCCCCGGCGACCGCGCAGGACGCCTACTGGATGACCCGCCAGGCCATCGAGTGCGAGGACCCGGTCATCCTCTTCGAGCCCAAGAAGCGGTACTGGGTCAAGGGGGATGTCGATCCCGATCACCGCCCCGAACTGTCCCCCTGGCAGGCGGACGTGGTGCGCCCGGGCACCGACGCGACGCTGCTGGCCTGGGGGCCGAGCATGCCGCTGGCGATCGAGAGCGCGGAGGCCGCCGCCGAGGACGGCATCGATCTGGAGGTCATCGATGCCCGTTCGCTGTCCCCCATCGATTACCCGAGCATCATCGCTTCGGTCAAGCGCACCGGCCGGCTGCTGATCACGCACGAGGCCCCGGTCCTCGGCGGTCTCGGCGGCGAGATCGCGGCCCGGATCTCCGAGGAGTGCTTCTATCACCTCGAGGCCCCCGTGCTCCGGGTCGGCGGCTACCACCTGCCCTACCCGCCCTCGCGCATGGAGCACGCCTACCTCCCCGACCTCGACCGGGTGCTCGACGGCGTGGACCGCCTGCTCGAGCACTGACGGACACGCCCCCGCGTGAAAGGATCACGACCATGAATGCCTCCACCTCCGCAGGCTCCGCGGCATCGCCCGGTGCGAGCTCGATCGTGACGATCCCGCTCAACGACCCCGGGGAGGGCCTCACCGAGGCCGAGATCCTCGATATCAGGGTCGCCGTCGGTGACCGGATCGAGATCAATGACGCGGTGGTCGAGGTCGAGACGGCCAAGAGCGCCGTCGAGCTGTCCTCCCATGTCGCCGGCACCGTCGTCGCGATCCTGGTCGCGGTCGGCGACGAGGTGCCGGTCGGTGCCGGGCTGCTCCAGGTCGACACCGCGGGTGGGCCTGCCCCGTCCGCGGCGCCCGAGGCCTCGGGCGGCGGCGCCGCCCCGTCGGCCGACGGCACGGCGCGGCCAGAGGCGGACCCCTCGGCCGAAGAGAGCGCCGCGCAGTCCACCGCGGCCGCCGAGGCCTCCGCGAGCGAGGAGCCGAAGAACCTCGTCGGCTACGGTGCCGGCGCCGCCCCGGCGCGCCGCCGTCGGCGCCGCGCCGCACCGGCCCAGGCGGAGGACGCCGGGCAGGTCCCGATCGATCGGATCCTCGCCAAGCCGCCCGTGCGGAAGCTGGCCCGGGACCTCGGCGTCGCACTCCACGACGTGCTCGCCACCGGCCCCGAGGGCACCGTGACCCGGCAGGACGTGCTGGCCGCGCAGCAGCGCGCCTACGGCGGTGACATCGACGGCGCCTACTTCCCCGAGGAGTCCCCGCAGGCCCCGGAGGGCCTGGGCGGAGCCATGAAGACCACCCGTGACCAGCCGTTCTCGGGTGTCACCAGCGATGAGCGCACCACTCGCGTGCCGATCCGCTCGGTGCGCAAGCGCACCGCCGAGGCGATGGTGGCCTCGGCCTTCACCGCCCCGCACGTGACGGTCTTCAACGAGATCGACATGACCCGGTCGCTGGCGATCATCTCCCAGCTGCGCGCGTCGCGGGAATGGGCCGACGTCAAGGTCAGCCCGCTGGCCGTGGTCGCGAAGGCGCTGCTGGTGGCGATCCGCCGCAACCCGGAGGTCAACGGCTCCTGGGACGAGGCCGCGCAGGAGATCGTCTACAAGCACTACGTGAACCTCGGCATCGCCGCGGCCACCCCGCGGGGCCTGATCGTGCCGAACCTCAAGGACGCGCACCTGATGACGCTGCGGGAGCTCGCCGAGGGCATCGGCGAGCTCGCCCGCACCGCCCGGGCGGGTCGCACCTCCCTGCGCGACACCCGCGACGGCACCATCACCGTCACCAACTACGGCGTCTTCGACATCGATTCCGGCACCCCGATCCTGAACCCGGGCGAGTCCGCGATCCTCGGCGTCGGCGCGATCAAGGAGAAGCCCTGGGTGGTCGAGGGCGAAGTCGTCCCGCGCCAGGTCGCCACCCTCTCCCTGAGCTTCGACCACCGTCTGATCGACGGCGCGCTGGGCGCGGAGCTGCTGCGCGACGTCTCCGCGGTGCTGGAGGACCCGTCGCTGGGTCTGGTGTGGGGTTGAGCGACGAACTGCGCCGGCGGAGCCGTCGGGGAGCGGGCGAGCCGGCGGCGCAGTCGGCGCGGGAGGAGCTCGACCGAATGATGTGGGGTTGAGCGGGGTCCTCCTCCTGAACGACCTCGGCGGGGCAGTCGTCGGTACGCTGTGGCGGTGACCTCGAGCCCCCCACCTCCGCCGCGCCGCGATGATCCGCGGATGCAGACGGTCGAGATGGCCGCGCTGCGCTACGAGGAGGTCATCGAGTCCGAGACCCTGGATTCGGGGCCCGTCCATCACGAGTCGGTCCCGTGGCGGGTGGCGCTGCTGGTCGCGGCCGGGGGAGCCCTGGGCGCGATGCTCCGCTTCGGCCTGACCGTGCTCGCGCCGACGGTCACCACCCCCACCCTGGTCGAGCTGCCCTGGGCGACCCTCGGGGTCAATCTGCTGGGCTGCCTCGGCCTCGGCCTGCTCAACGGGATGCTCGAGGTGCGCGCCCACCGTCCCTGGCTGCAGCCGCTGCTGGGCACCGGACTCTGCGGCGGATTCACCTCCTTCTCCTCGGTGGTGCTGGAGGGCTCGGCGATGATCGGGGCAGACTTCCCGGTTCTCGCGATGACGTACACGCTGGCGACGGTCATCGTGTGCCTGGCCGGGATCGTGCTGGGCCTGCTCGGCGGCCGACGACTGGCCCGACGGCAGCTGGCGCGTCGCGCCGCGGACGCGGAGGGCACGACATGAGCGCCGGAGGACTCCTGGTGGCGGCTCTGCTGGTGGGCGTCGGCGGAGGGCTGGGCTCCGTGGTGCGCTGGGGGATCCGCGTGCTCGGCCTCCGCCTGATCGCGGCCGGGGGCTGGGACCGCTGGAGCGAGGAGACCCGCCCCGGCACCACGGTGCTGGCGAACATCCTCGCCTGTTTCCTGCTGGGGATCGTGGTCGCCCGGCTCGGCTCCGCCGGCGGGAACGTCGAGCTGGTCTACCTGATGCTGGCCGTCGGGTTCTGCGGCGGTCTGTCCACGCTGTCCACCGCCGCGTCCGACATCGTCGAGCTGGTGCGCCGGCCCACCTTCTCCCTCGCCCTGGCGTATCTGCTGCTGAGCGCCGGCACCGGGATGGCGGCGCTGTGGCTGGGCCTGGTGCTCGCCTCATGACCGATCCCGTCCTGTCGCGGCCCCGGCCGGCGGTGGTCCTGCTGCTGCTCGGCGCCCTGGCGGCGCTGGCCGGAGTGTCGGTCCTCGCGGCGAATGTGGCCGGCGGCGACAACCTCGTGCTCATGGATGCCGGTCCGATCGCCCGCCACGGAGCGCCCGTCGCCGCGATGCTCGCGGATCTCGCCGGTGCGCTCACCCTCGGCGGGGCCGTGGTTGCCGGCTGGCTGCTGCGGGAGACCGCGGACCGCTCCCGGGCCCTGCTGGTGGTGGCGGTCGCGGCCGGGGCGACCACCCTGCTGCGAGGCACTGCGCTCGGCCTCTCCTATGCGGTGGCCACCGGTCAGCCCGTCGGCTCCCCGCGCTTCGGTTCGGACCTGCCGGTCTTCCTCGGCACGGATCTGGGGATCTGGTTGCTGAGCGGGGTCGTCCTCGCGGCGGTGACGACGACCATCGCCGTGCTCGGCACCTCGGTGGGCATCGCCCGCACGGTTGCCGCGCTGGCCTCCCTGGTCGCCTTCGCGGCGGCGATGACCGGCCATGCCGCCGGAGACGAGACCCACGAGGTGGGCACCTCGACGATGCTCATCCACCTCCTGGCCGTCGGGATCTGGCTGGGCGGCCTGGCCGTGCTGCAGCTGCTGCCGCCGCGCAGCCGGGACGACGCGCAGGTGGTGCGCGGCTACTCCCATCTCGCGCTGATCTGCTGGATCGCGCTCGCGCTGAGCGGGGTGTGGGCGCTCGCCGTCCGCATGAACGGCCCCGGGGAGATCCTCACCAGCGCCTACGTCCAGCTGGGCCTCGCCAAGGCCATGCTGCTGCTGGTGCTGGGCGTCCTCGGCGCCCTCCAGCGCCGCCAGATCGCCTCGGGCTTCGAGACGCCCGGCACCGGGCAGCGGGCCCGCAGCACCTATCGCCGGTTGGCGCTCCTCGAGCTCGCCCTGATGGGGCTCGCGGTCGCGCTCGCCGCCGCGATGAGCTCCTCCCCGCCGCCGGCGGAGGCGGGCACCCCGCCCGGCGGCCCGGCCGGCGTGCTCACCGGATATCCGCTGCCGGCGGCGCCGGAACTGCTGAGGGTGCTCGGCGCCTGGCGTCCTGCCGCCTTCGGCATGGCCCTGACCTGCGTGCTGGTGCTGCTCTGGTGGCGACCGAGCGCTCCGCTCCGCCCACGATCGCAGAGTCTCCGGCTGGTGCTGGGTGCCGCGGCGCTGCTGCTGGTGACCAGTGGACCGCTGAACGTCTACGGCAAGGTGCTGCTCTCCGCGCACGTGCTGCAGCATCTGCTGCTGATGGTGCCGGCCGGGGTGCTGCTCGGCAGTGTCTGCGTGGTGCCGAGGCTGCTGCGCCTCGTCGTGGGCCGGCGCTGGTGGGTCGCGACGCTGCTCGCCGCCCTCGGTCCGGCGCTGCTGATCGTGGTCTACGCCGGTCCGCTGCTGCGCCCTGCGCTCGATGGCCACGCGGCGCATCTGGCCCTGCAGCTGCTGGCCCTGGCCGCGGGCGGGTTAACCGCGCTCGCGGTGCGCTCGGTGCCGGAGTCCGCGCCGCGCTGGGCTCTCGCTGTGGCGGCCGCTGTGCCGCTGCTGCTGGGCGTCGGAACCGGGGTGGTGCTGATGACCACGGACCTGCTGATCGCGGCGAGCTGGTTCGGCGCTACCGGCCGCACCTGGTGGGCGGACGCCCTGGCCGATCAGCAGCGGGCGGGCGTCGCCGTGCTCGCCGTGGTGGGACTCACCGCCGTCATCGTGGCCGTGGTGATGCGCTCCCCCTCGCGCCGCCGGGGTGCCGCGCCGGCCACGTCGGCTGCGCCGCCGGGGACCTGAGGGCTGCGCCACCGGGGACGTGTCGCCGATGTCCTGAGGCAGAACTGTCACCGATGTCCTGAGACATCACCACGGCGTATATCCGTTCACCCCTCATACAGGTCCGAGATCTGGTGGCGGGCGAGCTGGGGTGGCCGAGCAGCGGAGCGGCGGAGTTCTGGTGGCGACCCGCTCTCTCTCTGGCGCCCGGTATCAGGCGAAGAGCTCGCGTACCGAGCGCAGCCGCGCCAGCAGTGTGTCGCGGTCGACCTGCGGCACCAGCTGATCCTCCGCCTCGTGGGCGGATGCTGCGGCACGGCGGGCGGTGACCTTCTGCGCACCGAGCAGGCCCTCGACCCTGCCCCGCACGCCCTCGGGAGCGGGTGCGGACTTCGCGGGGACGGCGCCCTCGGAGCCTGCCCGCACGCGCCGGAACTGCTCGAGCGCGGGGGAGGAGCCCTCCCGGGTGGCGGCCAGCATGTAGGCGGCGATGTCCGCCTGCTCCACGAGGATGGGCAGCACCCCGCCGGAGACCCGCTGCTGGCCGAGGATCACCAGGTCATCGCGGCCGCGGGCGAAGGCGCCGAGGAACAGGTCAGGGGCCCCGGAGGCGGTGCGCGGCACGAGGTCCTGGGGGAAGTGCTCGGCCCGGGACTCGTAGCCGGTGGCCAGCACGATCAGGTCGGGGGCGAAGCTCAGGTGCCCGGCGTGGGAGCCGGTGCCCAGATGGGTGACGGTGCCGTCGGCATGTACGCCGGTGACGTCGCCGGCCGGCGTGATCCGCCCCTCGCGCACCCGGTCGAGCACGTCATCGGAGATGATCACGGCATCCTCGAGCAGTGGTGCGGCCGGGGCGGGCAGGCCCGCGTCGGCGGGATGGCCGACGGTGCGGCGGATGACGGTCTCGGCGATCTTCGCATTCAGCCCGCCGAGCACGGACGGCTCCCGGGAGGCGGCGACATCCCCTGGCATGCCGGCGATCCGGCGCGGCACCACCCAGTGGCCGGTCCGCATGGACCAGCGCACGTCGAGGGCGCGCCGGGCGGCGTCGACCGAGATGTCGGCGGCGGACTGACCCGAGCCGACCACCAGCACCCGCTGGCCCTCGAGCCCGTCGGCGCCGGTCCAGTCCTTGGCGTGGATGACCCGCACGGAGTCCGGGACCTCATCCGCCCAGGCGGGGCGGTGGGGATGCTCGGAGATGCCGTGGGCGGAGATGACCGCGCGGTAGATCCCGATCTCGCCGGTGGAGAGCTCCACCTCCCAGACCCCGTCGCCGAAGGGGCGGGCGCCGCGCACCGCGGTGCGGGGGCGGAAGTGCTCGGTGAGATCGTGCCGGGCCGCGTAGGCGCGCAGATACTTCGCCATCTGGGTGGGGGAGAGGTACTCCGGGAAGGAGACCGGCTGGAGCATGTCCTCGTACTCGGTGAACTCGCGGGAGGAGATCATCTCCATCGTGGGCCACACCGGGGAGTCCTCGCGGTCCGGGTTCCAGATCCCGCCGACGTGCGGGGCCTGGTCCACCAGGTCGAAGGGGACCTCCAGGGCCTTCAGCGCCGCGGCGGCGGCGAGGCCGGCGGGACCGGCACCGATGATCAGCACCTTCTCGCGGGTGGGGATCGAGTCGTGGAGATCGGGCATCGAGGGGAGCCTTCTTCCGAGTCGTGCGGCGCGCGGTGCCCGGCACGGTCCCGGGCCCCCGGCTCAGCGGCGGGCAGTCGCTCGCCATCCTAATCGTCGTGCGCGGGCGGGGTCGCCGCTTCCTGGCGCGAGCGGCGCCGCCGGAGCGCTCAGGGCAGGAGCTCCGCCGCCGCCTCCCGCGCCAGCAGCAGCGCACCGGGCAGCCCGGTGGGGGCGGTGGAGAGGGAGCGGCCCGCGGCGCGCAGCGCCTCGGTGACCTCATCGTGGATCGGACCGGCGCCGGTCAGCACGGAACCGGCCAGCACCACGGGCAGCTCCACCCGTGGATCCAGTGCCCGCACGGTGTCGAGCACATGCGAGATCGCGGTCTCGAGGATCTCGCGAGCCACCGGGTCCTCGGGGATCCTCCCGGGCACGGGCGCGAAGCGGCCCAGGGCGGCCGGGGCGCCGGCCGGGAGCTGCTCGTCGAGAGCACGGATGAGGTCCTGTCGCGGGTCCCCGGTGGTCGAGGGCGGCAGCCGTCCCTCGCGCAGGTCCAGGTCGAGCATCGCGGCGATCTCCTCGGTGAGGTGGGTGCGCGGCCCCCGACCGTCGAGGTCCGCAGCGACCGCCTCGAGGGTGCGCCGCCCCAGCCAGACCGCTGAGCCGATGTCGCCGAGCAGCCAGCCCATCCCGTCGCGGCGGGCGACGGCCTCCCGGTCGTGGAACCGCACGGCGACCGCTCCGGTGCCGGCCAGCACCAGCAGCCCGTCATCGCCCACGCCGCCCGCGAGGAAGGCGGTGTGCAGGTCATCGGTGATGCGGATCCGGGCGGCGTCGATGCCGAGCCCGCGCAGCCGCTCGCCGATCGCACCGCGCACCTCGGCGGCGCGCGCCGGACCGGCACCCGAGATCCCCAGGGCCACGGCGGCGACCTCGCCGTGCCCGCCCAGTGCGGCCCGCCCGCGCTCGAGCACCTCGCGGGTCGTGGCGGCCACGTGGTCGAAGGCGTCCGCCCCCGAGGAGCGCAGGTTCGCGCCCGGCCCCTCGGCCTCGGCGATCACGGCCCCGTCCAGCGGCGCGAGCACGAGTCGCGAGCTGGTCCCGCCGATGTCGCCGGCGATGACCAGGAGCGGCGTCGGATCCCTGTCCGCCGACGCTTCGTCGGCCGGCCCCGTGGCGGCTGCGTCGACCATGTGGATCCCCTCGTGTGGCTGGAGTTCACATGGTAGGCCGGAGACCGGGCCCGGATCTCGATACGCTGAGCCTGCCGTCGGCGCGCACCGCCCGGACCACGGGTCCCGGGGCAGCCGTACCCCACCACCCCCGATTCCAGGAGTCCGACGTGAGCCACCCCCCGCGGGACCAGACGATCCTCGACGCCAGCCTCATCGACCTCGCCTCGCCGACCGAGGAGCGCAATCCCGCCAGCACCGGGCTCGACGCCCTCGATGCCCGCGGCATGGTCGATGTGATCCTCGGGGAGGATGCGACGGTCGCCGCGGCGGTCCAGGCCCGAGCCGGTGAAATCGCCGCCCTGGTCGAGGTGTGCGTGCAGGCGATCTCCACCGGCGGTACCGTCCACTACCTCGGCGCCGGCACTTCTGGGCGCCTCGCGGTGCTCGACGCCGTCGAGCTCGCTCCCACCTTCAACGCCGACCCCTCGATGGTCACCGCCCACCTGGCCGGCGGCGACGGCGCATTCCTCACCGCCGTCGAGGGGGCCGAGGATTCGACCGCGGCCGGAGCCGAGCTGGTGCGCGAGCAGTGCGCACCCGGGGACGTGGTGATCGGCCTGGCCGCGAGCGGGCGCACGCCCTTCGTCGGCGGAGCGCTCGAGGCGGCCCGCGTCGCCGGGATGCCCACCGCATTGATCTCCGCGAACCCCCAGGCCGAGCTGGCCGGGTTCGCCGACCACCCGATCCTGCTGGACGTCGGCCCCGAAGTGGTCACCGGCTCCACCCGGATGAAGGCGGGCACCGCGCAGAAGCTCACCTTGAACGCGCTGTCCACCGCGATGATGGTTCGGCTCGGCACCACCTTCGGGAACCTGATGATCGATGTGCGGCCCACCAACGCGAAGCTGGTCGCACGCACCGTGAGGATGCTGGTCCAGGCCAGCGGCCAGGACCCGCAGCACGCCGCCGCGGTGCTCGAGGCCGCGGGCGGCAGCGTGCGCGTCGCCCTGGTGGCGCTGCTGTCCGGCGCTGAGGTCGCCGCCGCTGCCGAGGTGCTCGAGCAGTTCCCCCGCGATGCCCGGCGCGTCGGCGACCCCGCCGGGATCCGCTCCGCAGTGGCCGCGCTGGGCGCCCAGGGCTGAGACCGGCACGGCGGCAGGGCCCCGCCACAATTCGCTGGACCCGGGAGCGCGCGGCTCCTACGGTGACGGCATGCGCCTGTGATCCGCCCCGTCGACCGCCGTCCCTCCGTCGAGGAG